>CBINGV010000126.1:0-10370 GCA_966250255.1 uncultured Flavobacteriales bacterium
ATTCAGGTCATCCTGGAAAGCATGGATCGCATCGGAAACCATTTTCATGAGGTCGGCGTGGATACCGGTTGTGGTAACGCCTTCCACCACCTGTTCGGAGTGGGTATCGAAACCGTTGATATTCACGATATAGACTTTGGTTTTCAAACCGCCCGAAATCATTTGTGCCACATAGCGCAGGTGCACCGCAAGCGGGTTGTCCTCGTCGTATAATGCAGATTGTGTACTCCCATTATTGGCGGCATCGTTTACCTGTGCGCCATAAGCGTTGGTCTGGGCAATAATCGTGCTCAGGTATTCCACGTGGCTTCCGTAGTAGGTGCCATCGTTTACCGCTGATCCGTTGCCTACGTTGACACTTTGAAAAGGGTCGTTGACCGTGTGGGAAAAGTTCCCCATCAGGCCCTGGCAGGTGGCGGAAACCTCATAACCCATGCTAATCGCAAAAGGATCGGGATAATCTGTGTTCGGGTAGTCATCCGGGAAATTCGGGTACTGGGCATCGAGGTTCCTTCCCATCCAGCCCGTATTGGTTGCCGGGTCAAGGCTGCCATAAGACCAGATGTCCATCGAGCGGAAATGCGAACGGTTTTGCTCCGGGTAGCCCACATTCTGGATAATCGCCAGGTTGCCGCTGTTGAACATGCTCGCCATGCCGGTCATTACCGGGTGAAAACCATTGCCAGCCGTCAGGTTGATAATGGAAGATTCCGGGATGATCACATTCTGGCGCTGGATAAACAGGTTATCGTACTGGTCCAGTGGAATAAGCGTGTTGAGCCCGTCGTTTCCACCGTTGAGGCGCACGATAACCAATACGCGGTCTTCCGCAAAGCGGGAATGCTCAAATAATTTTTTAGAAATAGCTTCAAACTTTAAATCCTTAAAAGTAAAAGGAACTGCAACCGAAGCAAGAGATAAATTTTTGACAAAGGTTCTTCTTTTCATCGGGAAGGATTTTAAATAGTTTGAAATTCGGGCATTTTAAACAATTGGTCGAGCGTCAGCCCAATGCGCTGCTTGACCGGGTCGGAGTAAGTAATATCGCCCGGATTGGCTAAATATTCGTTGTATTGCAAGGTCCATTCGAAATCCGGGAGGCCGTTTGTCAGGACCGCTTTCAGCAGTAGCTTTTGCGTGGACGAGAGCCCTTTCGGACAAAAAACCGTTACCATATCTTCGATCACTTGCGGGGCATCGCTCGGTAAGGACAAGGCGTCCAGGAAACCCAGGTGATTGATCGGCAAGCGGTTGCCATCCACATCCAGGCCGCCCCAAATGGCAATGTAGCTTGCAAAATCGAAGCGCAGCTTGATGTAGCTCGAGTTGATCCACAGTTTGGAATAATTCGGTGCCTGGTAGTAGGCCGGCCACCCGCCCACATTCGGAGGCTGGAGATAAGCCATGCCGATCGCCGATGTCGCCCAGTAAAGGGTGAGGTACATGCGGTAATTCACATTCAGCCCGAAATCCGGTTTCGTTGAAGTCGAATTCAGCATGGAAAAAATATACTCCATCGGGTTTTTGATCACCGAACCGCGGAGGCTGATGTCATAAAAATGCTCGCTTTTCAGCAAAGCTTCGATGACCGGCTGAATTTCATAATTGCCATTGATCAGGATGTCGGCCATATCAGCGATAACGGTTGTTTCGACATCTGTGGTCAGGTCATAATTGGCGAACCAGCGGTAAAGCTTACGGCAAATAAATTTCGCCGTTTCAGGCTGCTGGAAAATAATATCAATGTAATTGGAATATTCGTTCGCACCGGCGTCGTTCACCACGGCATTTCCGAAATGGGCGGAAAGGGTTTTGCTCGTTGTATCGTGCAAGATCGGGATGAAAGCCGAAGAAGTGTCGGTTTCCGTATCGCTCAGGAAGCCCTGCACATTCCAGCCGGTCAGGATTTTGGCCCCTTCCATGACGTCCTGCTCGGTATAATTGCTGTAATCGCCTTCCCCAACTTGCGGGCCTTTACCGATGGTGTAGAGCTCGAGCAATTCGCGGGCGTAATTCTCATTCGGGCTGAATTGGTTGTTTTGCGCCCCGTTCAGGAAAATCAGCATGCAGGGATCAATAGTCATATCTTTGGCAAACTGCCTGAAATTACCCAGGGCTTGCGTCCGGATCAGGTCCATGTAATTGTAAGTGGCCCGGCAATCGAAGGTGGATTCAGCCGCAAAATGATTTTGCCAGAAAAGGCACATCTTTTCATGAATGCTTAGCGCTTCGGTGTTGATCCGCTCAAAATGCCAGGCTGCCAGGGATTCCCGCCGGGCATTTTCAGTATTCTGAATGTCAATCGCATTGGTCGGACAAACCGCCCCGATCCAGGTATTTCCCTGCGCTACCACCGAATCGCTGGTATTGTAGGTCAGGGGCATGGTAGCCGTCGGCGGAACCATCAATTGGGCCACTGTTGCATCCATTCCGTTCGTTACTGCAGAGTTGATTTGTGCAAGCGTAGGGCCGAAGAGTGCTCTCCGGAGGAGGTGGGCAGCTTCCGTTTTGGTCCACGCACCGGTATAAGGCGTGAGGCTCAGTGAAACGGGAGCTTCAACGTTTTCTTCAGGTATCATGTAATCCGGGTTTTCTAATTTTGGATACCAATTTACAATTATTTCGCGGAAATGCAAGTGATTGCACTGTTAAATTTCACGGCATGCCTAATTCTCCCACGGATTAAGCGGATGGACAGGGATTGGTTTTAGAATAAATCAGCGTAAATCCGGGTGATTCGCGGGAAAGCTTAATTAAAACGGATTGACTTCGCCGGGCTGATTTTGGAAATCACATAAGAGGGGATCAGCATTGCCGAGAGGCAAACCACGAGCGTAAGCGCATTGACCCAGAGAATGGAAGCTAGGTTCAGCTCGATCGGAACGGCATTCAGGTAATACACTTCGGGATTGAGGCGGATGATTTTGAAATAATCCTGCAGCAAGCAGATCCCGATACCAATGAGGTTGCCCCAGAACATGCCGCGCAGGATGAGGTAACCGACCTGGATAAGGAAAATTTTACGGATAGTCCAGTTGCTTGCGCCCATCGCCTTCAGCAGCCCTATAAAAGGTGTTTTGACGAGAATGAGCACCAGCATAGCTGAGCCCATATTGATGATCCCGATAACGAGCATAAGCACAATAATAATCCAGACATTGATGTCGAGGAAGGCCAGCCAGACGAAAATTTCTTCCTGGTCTTCTTTCAGGCTGCTCACGCGTAAATCCTGTTTTTCGCTGGCATGCATGAAATTGACCTGTTTTTTCAGGACTTCAACGTTTTGGTCAAAATTATCCCAGGATTTGAAATTGATCTCGTAAGCACCGATATAATTACGGAAACTCCCTTTGCCGTCAATTTTTTCGAAGCGGGCCGTTCGCCCGGGAATGTGAATTGAAAAGTGCATGCCGTCTTCGCCATGGAAGGTTTTTTTGACTGTTTTGTCGCTGTTGAGCGGAATCGGGAAATGTTCGGCTGCGGTGGCTTTGACACTTATTTTCAGGTAAGCTGTGTCGGGAACGGAGGTGTCTTCCCCGCGTCCGTCGATAAACATCCAGTAGTCGGAAACAACGACTTTAAAAACAGTATCTTTCACCGGGTACCAGGTAAATCCGGCATAATTGCCATAGCCCTTTCCCCAGTCGTAACGGTAATTCCCGTTCCCGCCGATGGCATTTGCCTTGATCACCAGGTAGCCGTTTGCCAGCGTATCGAGCACATCAATCGAAGCCTGGATCCCCCAGTCGTTCAGCTCCTGGATGTGGCGGATGTCGGAAATCACGATTTTTTTGTCGAAATCTTCCATGCCGGTTTCAAAAATTCCGACAATTTTAAAGGTACGCCGTACCGGCTGGTTTTTAACAAAAAAGGTACGGGCCGTGTCGCCACATTTATAATCAAGGTCGCGCGCTATACGGCTGGAAATCAGAATTTCATCCGATTTGACGGTTTTGTCGTACTGCGGAAGCCTTCCGGCGATTAAATTTTGTTGAAAAAAAGAAAAATCGTAACTTTGGTCAACACCTTTTACCAAAATACTTTGTATTTCTTGGCTTTTAAGCTTATTTTTGTCGGTCTGAAAAATAGCCGGTTTGTAAGCTATGGGTTGGATGTTTTTAATAAAAGTCTGATTTCTAAGTTCTTGAAGAAAAGGTTGCTCTTTCAGAATGGCTTCGTTTTCGAACAGGGAAGTAGAAGCTGAGGAACTGATAAAAGCGTGTGAACCGAAACCGAGTACTTTGTCACTGACTTCATGCTGAAAACCGATAACGACAGCAATTGTGACCAGGTTAACCAGGACGGCTAGACAGATGCTGATAACGGATATTTTAACGATGGGACGGGAAATCGTTTTACCGCCAACTTCGTTTTTTAGGTTTTTAGATGCTATGAAGAACTCGAATTTCAAACAAAACACATTTAAGGTGCGAAAGTACGTAAAGCTTTTGTGCCTGAAAAGTTTTTTATTGATTTTCCTTTCATCCTGTGGTGTAAATAATCCTTTTTCGAAAAAAGAAGACGAAGAAACGGTTGTTGAAAAACAGGAAATTACCGAAGCACACCCGGAAATTGCAACAACAACGGTAGAGCGCGTAAAATACCTGCCGTTGATCTTGGGCAACGAGCGCCTCGATCTGTATATTGATTCCCTGCGCAACAAACGGGTGGCGATTGTCGGTAACCAGACTTCGATGGTCGGCACGACGCATCTCGTTGATACCCTGATTTCCCTCGGGGTAAAAATCCAGAAAGTATTTTCACCGGAACATGGCTTCCGCGGGGATGCCGATGCGGGCGAAAAAGTATACAGCGGCGTGGACCCGAAAACCGGTGTTCCGCTGATTTCCCTTTACGGAAATAACAAAAAGCCAAAACCTTCGCAACTGGCGGATGTGGATGTGATCGTTTTTGATGTGCAGGATGTCGGGGTGCGCTTTTATACGTATATCTCGACCCTGCATTATGTGATGGAGGCCTGCGCTGAGAATAAGAAAAAACTGATTTTGCTCGACAAGCCCAACCCGAATACGCACTACGTGGACGGACCGGTGCGGGAGCCGCGCTACAAATCCTTCATCGGGATGCATGCCGTTCCGATCGTTTACGGGATGACGATTGGTGAATACGCTCTCATGGTCAATGGCGAATGCTGGTTGAGTGACAGCTCTTTCTGTGATTTGCAGGTGATTTCCTGTAAAAATTACAACCGCAAAATGCCTTACAAAATGAAAGTTCCCCCGAGCCCGAACCTCAAATCCGATGTTTCGGTGGCGCTTTACCCAAGCTTGTGCTTTTTTGAAGCAACAACCGTGAGCGTAGGCCGCGGCACCGAACGCCCTTTCGAGATCATCGGTCACCCGCTTTTCCCGAACACGCTCGGTTATAATTTTATGCCGGTACCGAATATCGGTGCGAAAAACCCCCTCTGGGAAAACCGGCTCTGCAATGGCATTGATCTGACGGATGAAGCGCAAAAACACATGTTCGACATCAACCTCAGCTGGTTGATCGCCGCCAAAAAATACCTGGGCGATACCGTCGAATTTATCAATCAGCCCCATTTTTTTGATCGCCTCGCCGGGACTTCCGAGCTGCGCCGACAGCTATATGAAGGTTGGTCCGCCAAGGAAATCCGCCATTCCTGGAGACCGGGAATCTCCGAGTTCCGTAAGATCCGCGCTAAGTATTTGCTTTATGAGTGAACCACATAGGTCACAGAGTAAACATAGGAAAGGTCTTTAGCTTGCCTCCCTTTGTTTATAAAGCGGGTAATTTTTGATAAAATTTGTTAACATAGGTTCGTTGTCCTTCCCTGAAAATATTCATACAATTAAAATTGATCAAAATTCCTTTCGGAGAGTTTAATAAATTCATATAGTTCATTAGTTGAGCTTCATGAATAGGAATTATTTCGAGACAGATTTCACTTCGATAACAAGTGTGTTTTCAATTAAAAAATCACAACGAAAATCAGTTGCGAATTCTATTCCTTTGTATTCGATGGGAATGTTTAATTCGGATTGAAAATTAATTTCCCGCAATTCCAATTCTCTTTTAAGACATTTGTGATAAGCACTCTCAAGTAATCCCGGTCCAAGATGTTTATGAACTTCAATAGCAGCTCCGATAACTTCAAAACTAAGTTGATCCAGGTATTTTTTAGTCATAATGATTAGATTCTTTTTATTGAAGATAATCAAAATAAATGAATAAGTGATAAAACCTACTATGTAAACTATGTGTTCTATGTGGTTGTTTTATTGTTTTTCAAAAATAATTTGTACTTTCATCAGCGCATGCAATCCATGTTGAAGAAAATACTACTTGTTTCGGCTCTGTTTTCCGGCGGATTAAATTTTGCCCAGGATGTACATTGGTCACAGTTTTATGACAACCCCGTTTTCCTGAACCCTGCCAGTTCCGGTAATTTCAAAGGAACATCCCGCTTTCATCTGCAATACCGCGATCAGTGGCGAAGTGTTACGAAACCTTACCAGACCTTTTCCTTTTCATACGATACGCGCTTCAGTAAAAAGCCGCAGCTTGGTTTGGGCTTACTGGTGTTAAATGATGCCAGCGGTGACGGGAAATTCAAAACACTCGAAATCCAGCTGGCGCCGTCTTACCGGAAAATACTTAACCGGGACAGCTCGGATGTTTTGTCTTTCGGGGCACAAATCGCCTTGAATCACCGCAATTTCACCTTCCCGAATTTTTATTTTGATGAACAGTTCAATGGTGTTAATTACGACCCCGATTTGCCCATAACGGAAGAGTTGATCACCGACAAGCGCACCAACCTTAGCCTGGGGCTCGGCGGGATGTACCGCCACCGTTTCGACCGGAAAAAAAGCATCGAAGGCGGTATCTCAGCCCTGAACATCAACCAGCCGAACCAGGGGTTTTACGGCGAAAAAGTCAAGCGCGATTTGCGTCTTTGCTTGTTTGCAAACCTCGACCTGCGCCTGAAAGATAAGCTGAACCTTTTGCCGGGAATTTTACTTCAAAGGCAAGGAACATATACCGAATTAATTGTGGGCAGCCGGGTAAAATATACCCTCAAAAACGAAGAGAAAAATTACAAAGCAGTGTATGCCGGGGCATTTTTCCGGACAAAAGACGCCTTTTTCCTCAGCCTGGGCCTCGATTACAATAAATGGTATTTCGGACTGAGCTATGATGTCAATGTTTCCAGTCTTACACCGGCCAGCGGTGGAAAAGGTGGTCTCGAGCTTGTAACGCGTTACGTCATCAACCGTTTTAAACCCAAACAAATTCAACATCGCATATGCCCCGAATTTATCTGAAAATTTTGTTTGTGTTTTGTTCGCTGCAAATCTGTGCGCAGGGTACGAAAGAAGATTTTGTGCTTTTTGCCAAAAGCCAGAAGGAAAAAGGCGATTACATTGCGGCCATCCAATACTACGAAAAAGCCCTGGCCCTGGACTCGTCTTCGGTGGACGTGTTGTGGAATTATGCCGAATGCCTGCGATTATACAAAGATTACCGAAAAGCGGAAGCGGTTTACCAGAAGGTGTATGACAAAGAAGAAACGGCTTTGTACCTGAGAAGCTTGTATTACCTCGGTGAAATGCAAAAACACAACGGCAAATACGAAGAGGCGATCGAGACCTTCAAAAAGGCAAAGAAAAAATACGTCAAAGACAAAAACGGCTACCTCTACCTGAAATCCAAACAGGAGCTGGAAGCCTGTCTCTGGGCCAAAAAAGCGATCAAGGACACGGCGGATTTCAGTGTGGACCCGCTGCCGGCCACTATCAATACGGTCAACTCCGAATTCGGGCACAGTTTTTTTGACGGGCGTTTTTTCTTTTCGTCCCTCCGGGGTGATTCTTCCAACCTGGCCGATGAAATCTATTCGGTCAATTACAAAAATGCGATCTACAAAACCGATGCTTCGTTCACCGGTAAAGAAGAGCAGCAGAAAGATCTGTTTACCGGGGCTTACCATCTTGGAAACGGTACTTTTTCCCTCGACAAAAAACGCTTTTATTATAGCCTCTGTACGGAAAAGGAAGAAGGTCTGAATTGCAAGATTATGGTGGCCTGGTATGTAAACGGGAACATGCGCTCGATCGATACGCTGGGCGAAATCATCAACGAAAGCGATGCCAATACCACGATGCCTTTTATTGCGAAATTCGACAAGCACGAAGTCCTGTTTTTTGCTTCCGACCGCGTGGGATCCAAAGGAGGGCTTGATTTGTTTTATTCTTATATTACTGACGGCACCCAGTTTTCGAAGCCTTTGCCGGTCGAAATTGTCAACACGGCCGATCATGAATTGAGCCCTTTTTATGATTCATTGACCCAAACCCTGTATTTTTCTTCGTCCTGGCATTATGGCTTTGGCGGCTACGATATTTTTTCCTCGGCTTTTGAAAATGACCGTTTTCAGAAACCCGAAAACCTGGGCCTGCCTGTTAACAGCCCGGCAAACGACCTGTATTATTTCAATCACCGGGATACCTCGTATTTTTCGACCAATCGGCTCGGGGTCAATTTCACGAATAACCCAACCTGCTGTTCGGATATTTTCCGCTATACCATCCCGGAGCCACCGGTTGATACCACAGCTGTTGCAGTAGAACAGCAGATCAAAGTGACCTTCGAAGAGCTGAACAAAAAATTGCCGGTGACCCTTTATTTTCACAACGATATTCCCAACCCGCGCTCGAAGGATACAACAACCAATGTCAATTACATGGAGAGTTATGACGATTACATAGCGATGATCCCGCAATACCGCCGCGAATATTCAAAAGGTCTGACGGGGCAGAAGGCCGAAGATGCGCAGGAAGATATTGAGAGCTTTTTCACCGAGTATGTGGAGCAGGGAGTTAAGGACCTCGAAATTTTCCGCGATCTGCTGTTTGAAGAGCTGGAAAAAGGTCAATCAATCGTGCTGACGGTCAAAGGTTTTGCCAGTCCGCTGGCGAAAAGCGAATACAATGTAAACCTCACCAAGCGCCGGATCGCTTCACTGGCCAATTACCTGGCGCGTTATGAAAAAGGCAAATTTAAGCCTTATCTGGATGGCACGCACCCGAGCGGAACCCGCCTGCAAATCCAGGAAGTGCCTTTCGGTGAATATACGGCAGACAAAACGATCAGCGATAACCCGAACGATCTCAAAAACTCGATTTACTCCCGCGTTGCTGCCCTGGAGCGTAAAATCGAAATCCAGAGCGTTTCTTTCCTGAACCGTGATTCGGTCAATTACCTCACGGTCAATGAGCAGCTCCGGGACCTGGGGAAAATCGACCCGGCCAAAAAATACGAGCTTGTTTTCGAAATTCAGAATTCCGGCAAAACGCCGCTGGATATTGAAAAAATAGAAGTTCCCTGCGATTGCAACACCGCTGAAATTTCGGCCATGCATTTTGAGCCCGGAGCAAAGGGAACGGTGAAAATGACCCTCAATCCAGCGGGTTACAGCGGTAAGTTGGTGAAGTCGGTTTATGTGCACGTTAAAGGAAGCCCGGAACCGCTGAGACTGGTGCTTACAGGTGAAGTAAAGTGAGCTTTTTTACAATCCGATTATTCATTTAGCTGCCAATAATATTCATCAAAAATACTCAAATGTTCATTTGAAAAGAGATTCAAGTAACTTTTAGTTGAAATTTGAGTTTATAAAGGTGAAAGTTAAAATCCATTGCAGAATGTCTTGCAGCTTCTTCGATGAATTTTAATTTGAATGAAAAGAATGCTTACGTCGTAATTTCTCTGGTTTTTAAAGCGACTAAGGTATGTTTTGATTTGGGGAAGGTTTATTCAGCTGAATAAACCTTTTTTCCTTTTATATATGTCATGTAAGCAAAGTTTTCCCTGTAATTTCCCGATGCATTCAAAGGATAATCCAAAACAATAAAAGTGGCGTCCTTGCCTTTCTCCAGCGAGCCGGTACTTTTTTCCCGGAAACAGGCAAAGGCCGGCCAGATCGTCATCCCGCGGATGCAGTTTTCGAGGGAAACGGCTTCGGAAGACAGGAAACCCTGTGCCGGGAAATTTTCCTTGTTTTTGCGATTCACAGCAGCATGAATGGTGGCAAAGGGGTCAAAAGATTCTACCGGAAAATCCGTTCCAAGCGCAAAAATCCCCGTTGAGCTCAGGATCGATTGATACGCATAAGCTCCGTTCAGGCGCTCCTTGCCCAAACGGTCTTCGGCCCAGCGCTGATCACTCACGGCATGTGTGGGTTGCACCGAAGGAAAAACAGCGTATTCCGCCAGTTTCGGAATGTCGGCCGGGTCGAGCACCTGGGCGTGCTCGATGCGCCAGCGGTGATCTTTTTTGGAGCGGTACATATCGGCAATCACATCGATAATCACCTTGTTCGTGGAGTC
>CBINGV010000127.1:0-10359 GCA_966250255.1 uncultured Flavobacteriales bacterium
GGTGATGGTGATCCGATAAGGCAACAAACCTCTATCGCTGATGTAGATTAGGGAGCCCCGGTTTTGCCGGGGTTTTTTATTCAAGCAAACGGATGATTTCACGGGCTTCGCGCACATCGTGGACCCGGAGAATGGATGCCCGTTTCAACAGGGCGGCGGTATTCAGGATGCTGGTCCCGTTCAGGGCTTCTGCGGCGTTGGTACCCAGTTTTTTATAGATCATGGATTTGCGCGAAATCCCGGCGAGCAAAGGCTGGTTGAGAAAACGGAAATCTTCGAGCCGCTCCAGGATTTCGTAGTTTTGTTCCGCGGTTTTTGCAAAGCCAAAACCCGGGTCGAGGATAATGTCGTAAACCCCGGCTTGATGCAGGCGGCTGATCTTTTCTGAAAAAAAAGCACACATTTCCTTGAATAAAGCCTGGTATTGCGTGTCTTGTGCCATGTTTTGCGGCGTGCCGCGCATGTGCATCAGGATGTAAGGGCAACGCCATTTGGCAAGGATGCCAAGCATTTCCGGGTCGAGCTCAAAGGCCCCGATGTCGTTGATGATGTTGGCTCCGGCGTGGAGGGCTTCGTCTGCAATTTTGCCGCGAAAAGTATCCACGCTGATGATGCTTTCCGGGAATTCCCGGCGAATGGCTGCGATGGCGGGCAATACGCGCTCTTTTTCCGTTTCCTGGTCGATGTTCTCGGCACCGGGGCGTGACGAATAACCGCCAATGTCGAGGATGTCTGCCCCGGCTTCCAGTTGTTTGCCCGCTTCCTGTAAAATTCCTGATAACGAGTCGAATCGGCTCCCGGAATAGAACGAGTCCGGGGTGCAATTGATGATGCCCATCACTTTCGGGACGGAGAAGTCCAATAATTTTTCGCCAACGCGTATTGTTCGCTTTGAATAAAAATTTATATCTTCATCCCTTGATTTAAGCATTTGTACCTGAATGATGACACAAACATCGCAACAATATTCCGAAGTTATCTCGTTTTGCCGTGAAATTTTTCAAAAAAAGACCAAAGATTACGGGACGGCCTGGCGGATTTTAAGGCCCAGTTCGCTCACCGACCAGATCTTCATCAAGGCGCAGCGGATCCGTACCATCCAGGAAACCGGAAATAACAAAGTAGGCGAGCGCATCGAAGACGAATTTGTGGCGATCATCAACTATTGTATCATGGCGATTATCCAGCTCCACGAAGCTGAAGGTCTCGCGCTGGAGCTCCCGGAAAATTTAGCGACAGAGCTTTACGATAAATATGCCGCAGAAGCATATGAGCTGATGCAGAAGAAAAACCACGATTATGGAGAAGCCTGGCGGGACATGCGCGTGAGCTCGCTGACCGACCTGATCCTGATGAAAATACTGCGTGTGAAACAAATCGAGAATAATTCGGGAAAGACCCTGATCAGTGAAGGAATTGACGCCAATTACTTCGATATGCTGAATTATGCAGTCTTTGCCCTGATCCATTTAAATGAAAATTAAGAATTGAAAATGGAGAATGGTTATTGGAAAATACTAAATAACCAATAACAAAGTATTAACACCGTCAAAAGAAATTAAGTTGTAATTTTGTTTGCGTTCTGACCTAAATTTTGAAATATGAATAACAACTCTACAATTCAGGGGCGTTCATTGGTATTCAATGCGATGCTGATTTTGCTTAACCTTACCGGCTTAACCTTTGTAACGATTGGTTTTCATGCCAGTTTTGAAGCCTCCAAATGGCTTTATGCGGGCATTGGTTTTGGTTTGCTGGCGATCAGCACGGCAGGGCTTGTTGTGCTGAAGGGCCGTTTGTTTATGGCCATGATCTCCCGTTTGCTGGTGGGTGGATTGTTCATTGTTTCGGGCCTCATTAAAGCCAACGACCCTTTGGGGTTCAGCTATAAGCTCGAAGAATATTTCGAAGACGGGGCCCTGGCTTTCCGCATCAAGGAATGGTTCGGTGCGCCGGGCTTTTCGCTTGAGTTTATGATTGACTGGGCCCTGGCGCTTTCCGTCATTATTTGCGTGGCGGAGATCGTTCTGGGTGTTTTGGTGCTTATCGGGGGGAAGATCAAGCTGGTTTCCTGGCTGCTGATCCTGATGATGCTGTTTTTTACCTTCCTGACCTGGCATACGGCCAATTGCGACCCGGATAAAAAATTTGTAGACCGTGATACGTATGCGATGAACGATCCGCTGGCACAAATCAAGATCGACGAAGCCAAAACAAATACCGAAATCAAGATTGTTTCCAAAAACACCGATGAAGTGGTGGTGGAGGAGAAAAAGCTGCCGCAGTGCGTTTCCGATTGCGGCTGTTTCGGGGATGCCATGAAAGGATCGGTAGGACGTTCGCTCACACCGAAGGAATCACTCTGGAAGGATATCGTACTGGTTTACCTCTCCATTTGGATTTTCGTGGCCCAGCGCAAAATCAGGCCGAATACCCGCGAACAGAACATGATCGTGGTGCCGGTAGCGATGGTGATCATTACTTTTTTCTCTTTTGTGTTCGGCTGGTACTTCCCGGTGGTTTTCGGTTTGCTTTCCATCCTGGGGGCGCTCTGGATCCTGCGGGCCGGCGGCAAGCTGATGGGCAATTATTTTGGGGCAACGCTCCTGGTCTGTGTGCTCGGCTTTGCCCTGACCTCCTATGTCCTGATGTTCGAACCGGTGAAAGACTACCGTCCGTATGCCGTTGGATCCAACCTCAAAGAGAAAATGAACGACGGGAAGGAAGGAAAATACGAATCCGGCTTCATGCTGAAAAACCTGAAAACCGGCAAAAATGAATTCTTTACCCAGGCGGAATACACCGACACCGTGCGCAAAATCTGGGAAGACAAAAACTACAAATACGTTTCGACCGATACCAAAGAGATCATTCCGACCAAATTGCCTTCGATTACCGGCCAGTTTAACCCGGTGGTGCAGCTTTCCGAAGTGGGCAAGGAAGAAATGGAGCTCGATTACATTCGCCAAAAACTGGAAGGCGCGACGATTGACGGCGTCTTGCTTTACGACAAAGACAACGAAACCGATATCGAAGTGGCGGCGAACGAATACAACACCAGCGATTACGATACGGCCTATTTTACCTTCAAAAAGGAAATCAAAATGGCCAACCCCGAACTGGCCGAAATCAGTATCCGGGATTATGTCACAGAGGCGCCGCAGCTGATCATTATTTTCTCTAAGAAACTGGCGGATGTGACAGACAAAGACAAGATCAACGAGTTAAAACAGATCTTCAGCCAGGCGAAGAAAAATAAAATCCCGATGGTGCTCATATGCAGCTCAGGCCGTGACGAAATCAATGCCTGGAGAAAGAAACACAAATTCAATATCCCGGCTTTCACCAATGATGAAACCGAGCTGAAAGCCATTGCACGTTCGAACCCTTCGCTGATGGTAGTGAAAAACGCGGTGGTGAAAGGCAAATACCCGAGCCGTTCCCTGCCGTCTTACGACTGGCTGAAAAAACACATCCTGAACTAAAAAACAGACTTTAAAACGAATTATGAGAAAACAGATCGTTGCTGCCAACTGGAAAATGAACCTCACTAAAAAAGAGGCCCTGCACATTTACGATGAGCTTGAAAAAATCAAGCTGAAAGAAGGGCAGGAGGTGATCGTTTTTTCGCCTTATGTTTTCCTGGATGCACTTAAGCAGCGCCAGCACCACATCAAAGTCGGTGCGCAGAACTTTCACCCGGCAGCGCAGGGCGCTTACACGGGGAAAGTATCGATCAATCACCTGCTCGACCTGGAGATTGAATGCGTCCTTGTGGGGCATTCCGAACGCCGGATTCTTTTCAACGAAAGCGATGAGGTGATTAAGCTCAAAATCGATGTGGCGGTTAACAACAACCGGGAGACGATTTTCTGCTGCGGGGAGCCGCTCGAGGTCCGTGAACAGGGAAAACATTCATCCTACGTGCTACAGCAGCTGGAATCCAACCTTTTTCACCTCACGCCCGACCAGATGAAGCGCATCATCATTGCTTATGAACCGGTTTGGGCGATCGGGACAGGGAAAACGGCTACAGCACAGCAGGCTGAAGAAATGCACCGTTTTATCCGGATGACGGTTGAGCACCGCTACGGCAAAGAAACGGCAGAAAATATTTCCATCCTGTACGGCGGAAGCTGTAACCCGGGCAATGCCGCCGAGCTTTTTTCCTGTGAAAACATTGACGGCGGCCTGATCGGCGGCGCTTCGCTCAATGCAGAAGACTTTACCAAAATTATCCAGGCACAATGAATACGCTGGCGCTCAAGGTAGGGCTTAATCCGCGGCAGCCGTGGACGGATATCCTGATTGCGCAGCTTTCCGAACTGAATTTTGATGCCTTTGAAGAAACCGAAAAGGGCTTTATTGCTTATGGCCCGGAAGACAAAATCGACCGGCAGGAATTATTTGAAATTACAGCCTTCAACGGGCAGGGTTTTGAATACGAGATCGAGTTTGAAAGCATCCCGGCACAAAACTGGAACGCTTCCTGGGAAGCCGATTTTCAACCGGTTTTTGTAGGCGAAAAGCTCTCCGTCCTGGCGCCTTTCCACGACCAGGCGCTCGCCCGGGAAATCAACATTCTCATCCAGCCGAAAATGAGCTTCGGGACCGGGCATCATCAAACCACCTGGATGATGGCTAATGCCATGCTTGAAATGAATACTATGCCGGAAAAAGTGCTCGATATGGGTACCGGGACCGGGGTGTTGGCGATCCTGGCGGAAAAGCTCGGTGCAAGCGAAATTTTAGCCATCGACATCGAAGAATGGTCGGTTGAAAATACCCTTGAAAATGCGGGGCGTAACGGCTGTAAAGCCATAACAGCCCTGCATGGCGACGTTGATTTGTTAAAAAACTTAAAATTCGGTCTTATTTTGGCCAACATCAATAAAAATGTACTGAAAAGCCATATTAATTCGTATCTTGCTGCTCTGAATCCCCAGGGAAAAATCATGCTGAGCGGTTTTTTTGATTCCGACTGCGACGAAATGATCCGCTTTTGTGAAAATGCCGGACTGAAATTTGTTGACTGGCAGAACAAGGAGACCTGGGCCCAATTAACGTTTACGAAATAAATTGAACCGTATGAAATACTGTTTGTTGCTGCTTGCTTTCGCCTGCTCGTTTCAAGTGCTCAAGGCGCAGAATTTTCCGCAGGAGCGCGAAAAATTCATCAAGCAATTTGAAAAAGTGCTTTCCACTTTCATTCAAAAGGAACAAAAGGATTTCATCAAGGATGAGCTGAGCCCGATGTTACTCAAAACAACGGATTTCCCGGATAACTATTTCAAGAAAATGGTCGAAACGGCCAACGAAATGGAAAGCAAGCGCCTCAAGTATTACCCTGATATTTACAATTATGTCTTTTCCGTTTATTCTTTCGTAAAAAATAAGCAGCCGGCTTCGAGCTATTCGGCCTGGCACAGTTCTGTGGATAAGCTGCTCGAAAAGCGCGATGTGAACAAATTTGCAGATTTTATCGAGCTTTCGGCCGGGTTCTTTTCCCGCCGCCTGCTTGCTGACAATACGAATTCCCTGTGGCTCTACCGCGGTGGTTCCTACCTCTTCGAGTTTACCGATAAGCCTTTTATGCAGTTTGAAGGAGGAAGGCTGGTGTGCCTGGTGGAAAATGCCGATAAGCGCAACAAAGAAAAGCCCTATGTGGACAGCATCGTGATTTATGATGCATCCGGAACCTACGACCCGGTGACCAAAAAATGGGTCGGGCAGGGAGGAACGATCAGTTGGGAAAAAGTAGGCCTGCCGCGCAGTGAAACATCAGCTGAGCTTACGAAGTATGAAGTTTCGATGAAAACCTCCAACCTGGGGTGTGACACCGTAACGCTCACAACACCTTATTTCGCCAAGCCGATCAAAGGAAAGTTCTCTGATCGCGCTTTCCGGATTACCCGGGAAGAAGACAAAATTTACCCGCAATTCCTTTCCTTTGAAAAGCGCCTGAAAATCGATGAGATTTATCCCAATGTGGATTACGAAGGCGGATTCTCGCTCCAGGGGAAAGACTTCGTGGGGCTGGGCGCGGCCAACTACCCGTCGATCGTGCGTATTTCGCGCAATAACAAGCCTTTCGTAGAGCTAAAATCCCAGCTCATGATCATCAACAAGGCCAAACTGACCAGTCCGTTGTGTATGTCGACGATCTACGTTGGCGCACAAGATTCGATTTTCCACCCGGGACTGGATTTTAGCTACGATATTGAAAAAAACGTGCTGGATTTTGCGCGCGGCGCCAACGGAATCTCGCAATCGCCTTTTTCCAACAGCTATCACAAAGTTGACATGTATGTTCCGCGCCTCTCATGGGTGTATGATTCACCGGAAATTAACCTGACCTACAACTTCGGTTCCAGCCAGGACCAGCGGTATGCCCGCTTTGAATCCCAGAATTACTTCGATATCCGTTTGTTTGAGCGTTTACAGGGATTGGATAAAGTCAACCCGCTGCAGGCGATTTACGAATATTGTTTCAAATACGATGAATATTACGTGAATGAGGGAAAAATTGCAACGGCTTTGGGGAAAACGGTGGAACAGGTGAAGCCAATGATCCTCGACCTGGCGGCTTATGGTTTTCTGAACTACGATTCCGAATCCAAAATGGTGCAGGTGAACCAGAAACTGATCAATTTCGTAAAATCCCGTTCCGGGAAAATGGATTTTGACAACCTGGTGTTTATGTCAGACATGCGCCCGAAAAAACTGAACGGCTATAGCGATGAACAAATCCAGAAGGAAGCCTACCTGCAGCAGATCCAGAAAGAATACGACAAGAAAAACGAGTACCGGAAAGGACTCAAGAATTTCGGTACTTTCAACCTGGGTACCATGGAAATGAACCTCGATGCAGTTGACCTGGTGACCATCTCCGAACCGCAGCAAACAACCGTTTTCCCGCGTGACAGCAAGGTGACCATCAAGGAAAACAGGGATTTTACCTTCTTTGGCTGGATCATTTCCGGGAAACTTGAAATCGATGCGGAGGAGTCCAATTACGTGTATGCAGCAAACAAAATTAACCTCTTCAAAACAAACAACACGGTGTTCCGCGTAAGACCGATGAAGGAAGAAGACGGTAAGGAATCCATTACAATGGTGAATGAGATCAACGGGATCCGCGGGGAAATCCTGGTGGATGACCCGACTAACCGTTCCGGTAACAACAAAAAAATTACAGACTTTCCGAAACTGAACTCCTTCAAGCCGGCACAAATCTACTACAACGACCAGACTATTTTCAAAGGAGCTTACGACAGTACGCGTTTTTATTACACGCTCGATCCTTTTGAGCTGGACAGCCTCGACAATTTCAAAGAAGCGCACCAGCGTTTTGCCGGCGAGCTGACTTCAGCCGGTATTTTCCCGAAATTCCGGGAGGACTTGAAAATCATGCCGGATTACTCTTTCGGTTTCTCGACCAAGGCGAAAGGCGAGGGCGGGTATAATTTCTATTCAACCACGGCGAAATACGACAACAAGATTATCCTCAGCGGGAAAGGGCTCCAGGGCGCTGGTACCATCAATTTTATCCATTCCACTTCGATTTCGAAAGCCTACACCTTCCTGCCGGATTCCACACTCGGTTTTGCGGAGTTTACCAACAAGCCAAGCGAGGATGGGGTTCAGTACCCGGATATCGTTTCCCCGGATGCCTTTATTACTTTCATCCCGAAGAGCAACATGCTGAAAGCGGCCTCCACACCAACGCAGGAATTGAATATGTTCGGCAAGGAAGCCCGTTTGAAAGGAGCGGCGATCATTACACCGGAAGGTTGTACCGGTTATGGCGTTGTAACCTTTAAGGATGCGAACCTGGGGGCTAAGAAATTCAAGTTTTCGCGCTGGGACATTGATTCGGATACGGCGAACTTCAACCTGAAGAATAACTTCAAGGTCGACGACGAAGATCCGCTGGCCCTGAAAACCGAAAACCTGAATGCCCACGTTTCTTTTAAACAGCGGCTCGGGCAGTTTAAGTCCAACTCGGGGACTTCCCGCGTGGAATTCCCGGTGAACCAGTACCTCTGTAAGATGGACTTCTTCACCTGGTTTATGGACAAGGAGGAAATCGAATTGGCAACGAAGGAAGAAAAAACCGATCTGAATATCAAGACCGACCTCGACCTCGTGGGAGCGAACTTCTTCTCACTGCATCCCGAACAGGATTCCCTGCGCTTCAAATCACGTGAGGCACGCTACAGCCTGCGCGAGAAAACAATTTATTGTAAGAAGGTAGACTTCCTGGAGATCGCCGATGCGCGTATTTACCCGGATTCGGGCCGCGTAACCATCCGCAAGAAAGCGAAGATGGATGTGCTCAATAATTCAATGATCATTGCGAACAGTGTTACGAAATACCACAAATTCATCAATGCCAAAACGGAAGTCATGGCCCGCAGGAAATACGAATCCGAAGGCGATTACCCGTATTACGATGCGGACAGTACGATGACGATCATCAAAATGAAGACCATCCGGGTCGACTCGACCTTCCAGACGGTGGCCGTGGGTAAAATCGGGGCAAAAGACAATTTTAAGCTGAGCCCGCAGTTCGAATACAACGGCGATGTAAAAATCAATGCGAATGTGCCGCTGATCAGCTTCTCGGGCGCCACGCGCATTGTCCATAACTGTGATAAATTTAAGCGCAGCTGGATGGCCTTTACTTCGGAAATCGATCCGAAAAACATCCAGATCCCGGTTTCATCCGATATGAAGAGCCTGGACTCGCTGTCGCTGACGGCCGGTATTGTGTGGCGTGATTCGAAAAAACCGGAGGAAATCATGCTGTACCCGACCTTCCTTTCCGAAATGACGGATAAGGATGACCAGGTGGTGTTTACTTCCAGCGGTTTGCTGCAGTACAATGCCTTTACGAGTGAGTTCCAGATCGGTTCCAAGGAAAAACTGGTCAACCGTTCCGAAAAAGGAAACTACATTGCCCTGCAAACAGGTAACTGTTCCCTGAACGGCGACGGGGTGATCAAGCTGGGGATGGACTACGGTTCCAGTGTGAGCGTGGATGCTGTCGGTACGGTTAACTATTACCAGGAAACAGGCCAAACGATCATGAACATCACGGCGAAATACAACATTCCGGTGGAGGACAAGTCCTTTGAGAAAATCGCGACAAAAATCCAGGCCATCCCGGAACTCAAACCGATGGATTTCGGATCGACCACCTTTGAAAAAGCCCTTGTGGAATGGACTGACCGCAAAACGGCCGACCGTATCAAATCGGAATATACGCTCGATGGGGAATACAAGAAAATCCCTGCCGAAGCGAAGGGGGCCATCGTGATTACTGGATTGAAGCTTTCATCTTACTCCAACCCGCAAATGGAAGAGCGCGGTTTGTATACCGATGTGGATGAAGCGGCTATCGTAAGTATTTTCGATAAGCCGATCATGAAATACATGCCGGTAAAAGCTTTCTTCCAGCAGGTGAACAGCTCAGCCGGCGGAGATAAATTCGGCCTGCTTGTTACCGTGCCGGGCGGACAGGAGTATTTCCTGAACTATACGAAAGAGAAAAAAGACGGCGAATTGTTCATCTATACTTCCGATACGGAGCTTGAGGCCGATGTGAATGCGCTCAAGCCGGATAAACGCAAAGCCAAGGATTTTTCATACGAAATGACTTCCAACCGCATTTACTTAAGTAAGTTTTTAAAACTATTCGGGACCGGGGAATGATTGAATTTATTGTGTTTTCACTTGCGGCTTACCTGCTCGGCTCCATTCCATCTGCGGTTTGGATCGGGAAGACGCTGCATGGAATTGACGTTCGCGAGCACGGGAGTAAAAACGCCGGCGCTACCAATACCTTCCGGGTGCTGGGGAAAAAAGCCGGGATCATTGTGTTGGTGATGGATGTGCTCAAAGGGGTTGCCGCGGTTTTCCTGCCGCGTTTCCTCTCGCAGGGCAACGAAGAGCAGGTCATTCAGCTCGAATTGCTGGCCGGTGTTTTCGTATTCCTGGGGCATTTGTTCCCCATATTTGCGGGTTTCCGCGGAGGAAAGGGGGTTGCCACTTCGCTGGGGATCATCATCGGGATTCACCCGGAAGCTGCAGGACTTTGCCTGCTGATCTTTTTGCTCGTTTTTATCGCCAGCCATTACGTGTCGCTGGGTGCGATTGTTGCCTCTTTCTTTTTTCCTTTGATCGTGATCCTGGTTTTTAAGGAAGAATCGCTTTACCTGATTATTTTTTCCATCGTCATTGGATTAACCGTCATCGCAACACATAAGAAAAATATCCAGCGTCTCCTGCACGGCCAGGAAAATAAAATGAACCTTTTTAAAAAATAAGCGTACTAAAGGGAAATAAACAATTTGG
>CBINGV010000128.1:0-10267 GCA_966250255.1 uncultured Flavobacteriales bacterium
CTGATCGCCCCTTTCCAGATTGCTTTCATGGCTTAACTGTTTACAATTTCACCGCCGTTGACATGGATAATTTCACCGGAAATGTAAGACGCTTCATCGCTGGCCAGGAATACATAGGCCGGGGCAAGCTCGGCCGGTTGGGCCGGGCGTTTCATCGGGGAATCCGTGCCGAAGCTTTGTACTTTTTCCGGGGGAAGGGTTGCCGGGATCAGCGGTGTCCAGACCGGACCGGGCGCCACACCGTTCACCCGGATGCCTTTTTCAACCAGGTTGGCCGATAAGCTGCGGGTAAACGAAACGATTGCTCCTTTGGTCGCACTGTAATCGATCAGGTGGCTGCTTCCGCGGTAGGCCGTTACGGAGGTCGTATTGATGATGTTCGCCCCTTTTTTCATGTAGGGCAAAACCGCTTTGGTGAGCCAGAACATGGCAAAGATATTTACAGCAAAGGTTTCCGCCAGTTTGGCCGTGGTGATTTTTGCGAGATCATCGGCCTCGTAATGAACGGCCGCATTGTTTACGAGCACGTCGATCCGTTCCATCTTTTTGATGATTTTGGCCGCCGCTTCGAGGCACTGCTCTTCTTTGCCGATATTGGCCGCTACAGTGATGCATTTGCGCTTGAAATTGTCCCGGATGTAGCGGGCTGTAATTTCCGCATCTTTGGCCTCCCGCTTGCGATAAATAATGGCAACGTCAGCACCTTCTTTGGCAAAAGCAATGGCAACCGCACGGCCAATGCCGCTGTCGCCGCCTGTAATGATACAATTTTTGTTCAGCAGTTTTTCGCTCCCGCGTGTACCGTGATCAAATTCAGGAAGAGGATCCATCCGGTATTCGAGGCCGGGCTGTTCCTGGGATTGTTTTTTGAAGATTTTCCGGGGTGGGTTACTTTTTTGCATAAGGCGCTTGTATTGGTCTTTTGTTTGAGCCAGGATTTAAAACCCTTGCCGTTGTAGAGGTGTTTGATCATAAAAGGTAGTTCAGGTGATCTACACAAAAATGAGGATCGCAGTGGAAAAAATGCTTACACCTAGTAGAAAAAATCTTGTATGTTTTTAGTTGTGGAACGCAGAGGGCGCAGGGTTAGCGCGGAGAGCGCAAAGGAGTGTGGGAAGCAGGGAGCGCAAAAGCTGGATGGAATTTCCCGCGGATTGCACAGATAACGTGGAGATTTTTCCCGCAGATAGATGCAGATTCAGGCGCAGAGGACGCGGATTTTAGTTGCTAAGTTATTTAGTTAGGAGTTGGCGGGACACAAAGGGCGCAAAGGTCACGCGGAGATTTTTCCCGCAGATAGATGCAGATTCAGGCGAAGAGGATGCGGATTTTTAGTTGAGTTGTAGAACGCAGAGGCGGAGAAGGTATTCCCGCGGATCACGCGGATGTTTTGAAGTATATAAAACAAACGTTGGCTTGTGAAAGTTATACTTTGCGTCTTTTGCGTGACCTTTGCAGCCTTTGCGTTACTTAATCTGTGAAAAAAATCTGCGTGTTGAGCCGGAAATAAATCACGACCTCCTGCGCAGCATCATGCGGAAGAAGAGGTAAACGGAAATGGTGATCGTGATTACGAAGAAATAATCCGGGAAGTCGCCGAAAATGGTTTTCAGGTACGTTTTCCCTTTGTCATTCGTGAAAAACTGGACGTTGTAAATTTTCAGCATCGTGGCACAAAGCAGCATAAAACCAATGAGCACAACTGTTCCCAGGCGGTGAAACAGCGAGTTGACCTGCTGGCGGTTCATCCCGTCTTCCCCCAGCTTGATGTGGTGACGCAGGCCATTCACTTTGAAATCGGTTACAATGGCACGGATGTCTTTCGGCAGGGTTTCTACCAGGTAAAGGTAATCTTCCGCTACATGGACAAACTTGGTTTTGATGTTTTCCCAGCTGAATTTTTCCATGATCTTTTCGCGGGCGTAAGGCTTCACCATGTCTACCACGGAAAGCTTGGCCTGCATCTGTTCGGCCAGGTTCTGGATGGTTACGAGCGTTTTGATGAGCATGTAGAGGCTCGACGGGATTTTGATCTCGTATTTGATCAGGAGGCGGAAGGTATCATTGAAAAGATTGGACAGGTCCACTTCGGCATAGGCCAGGTAACTGTATTTCTGGATCAGCTCATGGATATCGAATTCGAGGTTTTCAATTTCACGGAAATTCTGGGCTTCGGTGAGCGCGAGCAGGGCCTTGGCAATTTTACGGGGGTTCTGGTCGGCAAAACCGATCAGGAAGCGCACCAAACCGTCAATCTGGCGCGGCCGCAAAGAGGCGCACATTCCATGGTCAATGAGTACGATCTGGTTATTTGCCCGGATAAAGATGTTGCCCGGGTGCGGATCAGCATGAAAAAAGCCGTATTTGAGGATCATCGTGAGGATGGCGTTCATCCCGTTTTCGGCGATCTGCTGGGGCGAATAACCCATTTCAATCAGGTGGGCGATGTTGTCGGGGCGTTCGCCTTCGATGTATTCCATGATCAGCACTTTGTTGGTGCTGTAACGCGAATACACCCGCGGGATATGGCAGCTTTCCTGGTCCTGGAACATGTGCTGCAGCCGCAGCATGTTGGACATTTCGTTGGTAAAATCGAGCTCTTTGAGGATAATCTCACCGAAATCCTTGATGAAACCTTCCAGGTTGAAGGTACTGAGTTCGGGGTAACCCTGCTGGATCTTGCGGGCAAAAACCTGCAGCAAAATGATGTCGAGCTTCATTTTCTGGCGAATGCCGGGGCGCTGCACCTTGATCACCACCTGGTCGCCGTTGCGGAGTTTTGCGCGGTAAATCTGGCCGATGGAGGCCGATGCCAGGTGTTCGTCCTCTATGGATTCAAAAATCCGGTGAATGCTGTCGCCCAGCTCATTTTCGATAATTTTATGGGCAATCAGGTCGTCGAAGGGCCGCGCGGCAGACTGGAGCTTTTTGAGCTCCAGGCGCAGGCTTTCGGAAGCCATATCCGGGCGGTCGGCCAGGATTTGTCCGAATTTGACAAAGGTTGGCCCCAGGTCTTCGAGGATGTGACGAAAACGCTCGGCGCGCGAAAGGCGTTTTTTGCCTTTTCGGTCAAAAATAAAACGTAAGGGGCCGGTGGTCAGCCAGTTGCGAAGGTAATGGCTCAGCACGATCGCAATGATAGCAATCAGGCGGATCACGTTCCTAAAGGTTTGTCGAAAACGAAAAATCCACATAGTTTTTAAGGTCGTCTTTACTTAGCGCTAAAGTAATGAAAAAGCAGCAATGGTCATACAAAAATCATTTTTTTATAACTATTTATGGGATGCTTGCAACCCCCGCCGTAGAGCGGGCGGGACTCTGTTTTCATTTCGTTTTTGATACTCCGGTACAATTTTATTCAAATTGAGGCGTTAACACAAACAAAATCAGCGCTGACCACCGCAAAATTGAAGATACGCTTATGAAACTTCCTGTTATTCTGACCGGTTTAATCTTGCTAATGGCCTGTTCCAAGGATAAGCACCCCATCGTGGAAGACCCGCATTTCCAGGATTTGACCGGCACCTGGACTTCTGTTTATGAGGGCGACGACGAACGCCGGGTGATTGTTCATCCAGACGGTAAAATTGAAGTCTTCAAATCCACTGAACGGGGAAAACGCATGTATTTTGACCAGTATTTGTATGTACCTGACGAGTATATGGTTGATGGCAGTGATACCCTGATCCTGAACATCATTCTACTGGGGAAAAAAGGGAAATATGCAGGCGGCATCGGCTTTTTTAAAAAAGCAGGCTCCGATAGTGCACGGGTCAGCCTGGATTATGACCTCTATATCAAGGATTTTAAAATAGACACGGCTCATGTTGGGGGGCCAAAAAATCTGTTTGTAAAGAATTAGCTCATGTACAGGAACCGAATTTTAGTCTTCGCCGTGGTAATGGCTCAACAGCTTTCCGGGCAGATCAAGCTGGGTGTGACCCAGAATATTGATGTCTACAAGCCTTATACCCCTGAAGGCGCCGCTTATGCACAAAAAAACGATAATGTGCGCAGCTCGACACATCATCTATACCTGAACTATACGCTCAAGCGGAACAGGTTCAGCTGGAATACCGGTTTTGTCTATCAAAAGACCTCCATGGTGGTAGAAGAGAAAATCAAAACGTATTATACCTATCAGTATAGTAATAGCGCGCCCAAAATCACCGAGCACAACGACCCGCTTGACTTAAAAAGCCGTTCGCTTTCCTTTGGTGTCATGAATGAATTCGCGTATAAAATTTCAAAGAACGAACAGTATCAATCCCGTTTGGGCATCAGCAGTGAAGTTTATTTGCTGGAGTTTTTCCGCTCGCATTATTATTATCACCCGACAAACGAAATGTTCAAGGAGCTTTCGGTTGATTTTAAACCGATTACTTCAGAGCTCCCGGCACGCTTCTTTTTTTCGGGCGCAAACCTCTCTGTTTTCTACAAAATAACCGCACAACTGGAAGCGGGCAGTATTGCGGCCCGGATTTCCCTCGGTACGAACCTGTATTCGAATTGGGACCAATTCCGGAAATATGCCTGGATCGGTGCAGGCCTCGAATTCGGTTTTGGAAAAAAAGACCAATAGTCCTGTAAAAGGATGAGCGGTGTATTTCCCAGCTGCATTTTACTTACTTTTGTTTTTGTGTCAACCGATTATCGCATGAAAACACTTATTTTCCTTTGTTTACCGCTTTCGCTTTTTTCCCAGAAATTTACGCAGCAGGACAGCCTGCTTGGCTCCAACACACCGGAACGCAGCTGGTGGAATGCCCTGCATTATGAGATCAGTGTAGAACCGGATTATGCTTCCAAAACGATCAAAGGCAGCAACAAAATCCGCTTTACGGCAGAAGGAGCGCAAAAAAAGATGCAGATCGACCTGCGCGAGCCGATGCAGATCGACTCGGTCGTGATGGGTGTGCGCCACCTGCCTTTGCGGCGAAACAAAGGCCTTTTCCTGGTG
The DNA here is from genome assembly GCA_966250255.1 of uncultured Flavobacteriales bacterium. GTDB lineage: Bacteria > Bacteroidota > Bacteroidia > Flavobacteriales_D > Crocinitomicaceae > M2408. Next base: position 4,961 of record CBINGV010000128.1, read on the forward strand.
GAAATCGCCGAACAACTAAGCAAAGGCCGCGAATACCAGTTGACCGTTTATTTCTCAGGCAAACCCCGTGAAGCGGTAAAAGCTCCCTGGGACGGCGGCTGGGTGTGGTCGAAAGACGAAAAAGGCCGCCCGTGGATGTCGGTTGCCTGCCAGGGCATCGGCGCCAGTATTTGGTTTCCCTGCAAGGACTACCAGGGCGATGAAACGGAAAAAGGCTCCATCCTGACGATGATCGTAGCGAAGGACCTGGAAGCGGTCTCAAACGGGCGCTTGCTTTCAAGCATCGAGAAAAACGGCAAAAAACAGGTGAGCTGGCAGGTTGTAAACCCCATCAACAATTACAATATCATTCCCTACATCGGGTATTATGTGAACTGGGGCGAAAATTTCCGGGGCGAAAAAGGAGATCTCGACTGCGGCTACTGGGTGTTGGATTATGAGCTTGAGCGCGCTAAAACGCAATTTGCGCAGGCACCACAGATGTTGCAATGCTTCGAGCGCTGGTTTGGCCCCTACCCTTTTTACGAAGACGGCTACAAGCTCATCCAATCGCCTTACCTGGGGATGGAGCACCAGAGCGGGATTGCTTACGGGAACGGTTTCCAGAACGGTTACTACGGCAAGGACCTGAGCGGCACGGGCTGGGGCCTGAAATGGGACTTTATCATTGTGCACGAAAGCGGGCATGAGTGGTTCGGCAACAACATCACGACGAAGGATGTAGCCGATATGTGGGTACACGAATCCTTCACTAATTATTCGGAAACAATTTTCACGGAATGTCTTTACGGCAAGGACGCCGCAAACGCTTATGTGGCGGGGATCCGCAAAAACATTGAGCACGACACCCCGATCATCGGGCAATACGGCGTGCGCAGCGAAGGCAGCGGTGATATGTATTACAAAGGCGGCAACCTCGTGCACCTGCTCCGCCAATTGATGAACGACGACGAACGTTTCCGGCTGATGCTGCGCGAAATGAACCGTAAATTCTACCACCAAACGGTCACCAGCGCCGAGATTGAGCAATTCATCAGCGAATACAGCGGCCTGCAGCTCAGCAAGGTCTTTGACCAATACCTGCGCAACAAGGACATCCCTACGCTTGAGCTGAAGTACAAAAAAGGAACGGCTTCCTACCGCTGGGTCAACTGCGTAGCGGATTTTGACATGAAGCTCCGCCTGAAAGACGGCAGCTGGATCACGCCTACGACCCGCTGGACAAAAATGAAAAGTGCAGCGAAACCGGAGGTCGATCCGAATTTTTATGTGAAGGTGAAGTAGCTTTATTTTTACTTTTTGTCCAAGGCAACACAAAGTAAAACAAAAAATGCCTTTCCTGTTTCCAAGACAATTTCCATCAGCAAGCTGAATGGAACCGCCGACCGGCCTTAAACTACATGCTTGTCAGCCCATGGCTGACGCAATTCCGTTTGTCCGGCGGCTATTGCTGCGGAAACAGGATGCTCCGTAAAGGGTTCGTTTGTTTGTATACGCTTTTCATACAGTATCTATACAGTATCCATACAGTATCCATACAGTATCCATACAGTATCCATACAGTTACTATGCAGTAAGCCACAATCAAATGGAATTGTTCGCATATTCTGAATTTTTTTTACAAAAAATGAAAATATACAGCCCGCTTATTTGGTTTTTTGCCGGCTTTGCTGTATTTTAGCTAAAAATAACTTAAAACCACTTTATGAAAAAGATCGCTTTTGCGCTTTGCAGCCTTACGATTGCTGCGATTTCCATCCATGCCCAACAAGAAAGTAACTCTTTACCCGAGCAGGGCAATGTCGGGATCGGTACGACGAATCCCAGTGTAAAACTGGATGTGAAAGGGAAGGTTAAAATTGACGGTGAAGTTGAATTGCCCTCCCTGCCCTCCGGAAACAGTGCAGCCAACAAAGAATTTGTATTGATCAAGGCCGATGGCAGCGTGGAGAAGATTTACGGGGAAGTAATCGTACGTGAAATCGGCGATGCGATCTACGTAGAAAAAGGCTGTTCGGAAGATGAGCTGAACCATCCCACCTGGAGCAACGGAATCAATAAGCTTTATTCCAATTGCTCTTCCGTGAGGGTGGGAATTGCTACCAATGAGCCGCGTTTCAGCCTGGATGTGCACGGAACCGGCTATGCCCAGAAGCTCGCTTTGGGTGAGGTTAGCAGCAATACCATTCAAAATACGTTTTATTTGCGTTCACCCTACAATGAAAACTACCTGAATGAGCTGTTCCTGATTGAAAACGCGGAACGCAAAATTTTCCAGATCAATAATAACGGGGTGGTAAAAGCCCGCGAAATTGTAGTCAATGCGCAAAGCTGGCCGGATTATGTGTTTGAGGCAGATTATGTGCTTACGCCGCTTGCTGAAGTGGAAGCCTACCTGAAAGCCCACAAGCATTTGCCACAGGTTCCGGATGCCAAAACGATGGAAACGCAGGGAAACAGCCTGGCCGAAACGGACAAAATCCTGATGCAGAAAGTGGAAGAGCTGACCCTCTACCTGATTGAGCAAAACAAGATCAACCAGCAGCAGGCAGCATTGCTGAAGCAACAGGCGCAAGAGATCCAAGAATTAAAACAGCAGCTTCAAAAATAAGCCTTATGAAACGTATTTTCTTATTTGGAGCCCTGCTGATTTGCGGCATGCTCCGAAGCCAGATCAATGTGCACGAATGCAACCCGGAGAACAGCACAATCACCCAGCAGGAACTTGTGGGCAACCAGGCTGAGATTTCCAAGCCCTGTGTTATTTTTGACAGCCCGCAGAACTATAATTATGTCGGAAACCAGCAAAAAACGATTTCGGCCTATGATGAAATTCATATCAAATCGGATTTTCATACAAAACCGACGGGAAACGGGGAATTGCATTTGAAAAGTGGCAATAAAGCTGATTTTGAGGTCGTTTGCATGAACTATCCCGATTTGTTGCATGTCTTGAAGTATAAGAAGTTTGAATTGGGAATTACACTGCCGGAAGGGGTGAAACAAAAGGTAGAAAATTTTGTCAATAAAGTCCCCAACAGCGAACAAATTAATCCTTACCTGGCCTTTAACATCCGGATTGAATGTGAATTCAAACATCCCGACAGACCTTACCCGTTAACGGTTGATGCTTTTTACAATAAAGAATTTGAAAGCTGGATGGGTGAAATTCCGGAGTATGATTCGCCCAAGCCCTGGAATGAGCTGGAGAATTTCAGCCAGAATAATTATAACGGGATTTACAATCAACTGGGAGGTTACAATGAAATTCCCAGCGAATACCCATTCCTGGCACGTTTTGCCCCTCCTTTTCTCGGAAAATGGGAATGCGTGGTTCATATTTATGTGGATAACAATAACATCATTTACAATTCCGAACCCTTCTATTTTGAAGTTATCGAAAGCGGAAGCCCGGGACTTGTCAAAATTTCAGATGACCAGCGCAGCTTTGAACTGGGAGGAGAACCGTTTTATCCGCTTGGAGCAAATATTCTCTGGCCTCAAACTGTTGAAACGAAAAATAACCCCGGAATTGCCGATGAGAAACTGGTCAATCTGTTAAAGACCGTACCGACAAACGAACCCGGGGTTTATACCTTTTTGAGTGAAGATTACCGAAGTGTTCGCCCACTTCCTATTCTATATGACAACTGGAGAAACCACGTCCGGAATATTGCAGACAATGGCGGTAATTTTGTGCGTATAATTATGCATCCTTTTTCATCTGACATCGAATTTGAGGATAGGGGAGATTATACGGACCGCCTGTATATTGCCCAGGAACTGGATGAATTTCTCGAATATTGTGAAAGCAGAAATGTATACATTGACTGGAATATGATGAATCATTTTGTCTTGCAATCAGGCGTTTTTTATAGTACTGCCTGGGATAGTCATTACCAGGGAGAAATTAATGATTACCGAAATATTACCGGAATGGACAACAATCCGGATAAGTTTTTCACGCTGGCGGAAGCCAAATATTATTTCACTCAAAAATTGCGGTATGTTCTTTCCCGCTGGGGGTATTCGACAAACATTGCCATGTTTGAATTGTGCAGTGAAATTAACAACCATGGTAATACAATTCAAGAAGCTAATGACCATGAAGCATGGAATAATGAAATGGCCCGTTACCTGAAAGAACGGTATAATGGGGTGATTCACATCATACAACCCGGGTATACCGGCTTTATTAACCTTCATGACCGAACCTATGCCAGTCCGGATATTGATGTTATGACTACAAACTTTTATGTGGGGAGTAAAACCTTTGCAAGAAACTGGATTCTTCACATTAATAAAGTCATGTTAAACCAAAAAACAGAGGAAAATACGACTCATCCAATGAATCTTTGCTCTAATGTGTTTTACAATGGAAGTTTTCATTTGGAATGCAGCGGGTTTACCAAGCCTTTTTTCATGCCTGAATTTGATCCGGGAGGTGATGTTAAGAATGCAGGCGTTACTAATCCTGAAACCTGTGATGCACTCATGCTGGATGTCCGGAGAGCGATGTGGCAGGTCCCCTTTACCGGTGTTGCAGGCGGCTTAAGCTGGAACAGTTATAAAAATGGCATCGTCTATTCAGAATTTTCAAAAATCAAAACATTTATGGAAAATATGTCTGGAAAAGGAGGCTGGCACCCGGGGGCAATGGAATTGAAAAATGATGGCCGCTGGGAATACAAAGACAATTGGGCCGATGACATGGACGGCTATAACAAACGAGCGGATCTTTCATACATGAGATCGAATGATAAAAACTATGCAATTGGCGTTATCACGAATAAAACAGTCAATGTGTATAGTTTGGGGGCATCTTGTAACAATGCACTTACTAAACATTTTTTTGATAGTATTGCTGATATTCCAAAACTGGATTTGTTTAATATTGATGTTTTAGGCGCAAACGGTACAATTCATACCGAAGATCAAGGCTTGTATTTAAACGGGCTTAAAAATGGCAGGTACTATATCAATTACTTTTATCCCGATAATCAATCAACTCCCTTTGACTCGGATGACAATTTTGGTCCGCGGATTAAACTCGAAACAACCATTCCGGGTTTCGAAAACACTTATATTGTACTATTTATGGCCCGTAGAAGTGGTAGTGACTGGCTTCCTGAAATGGAGGATTCTATCCGGGAGCTTGCCGAATCACATCATTTTGTTTCTAAAACAGTTGAAATTGAGATCCACGATCAAACTGAAAATCAAAGTAGCGATTTAGACTTATCTGTCTACCCTATCCCTGCACTTGAAAAGATTGTCCCTGGCTCTGAAGTTCCGAAACTCAAAAGA
>CBINGV010000129.1:0-10199 GCA_966250255.1 uncultured Flavobacteriales bacterium
TGGTTCACCACCACCACTTCAAAATCCGGGTAATTCTGGTTGAGGATGCGCGGCAAAAAGTGATACAGGTTATCCGACTCATTCCGGGCAGCGATCACCACCGAAACCGGGGGAAGCTGCATCGTTTGTTCGCCTTTTTTCTCCTTGTAAAAAGCAAAGCGGATGTAGACCAGGAAAATATAAAGCAGCTGGATGAAAAGCATGAGTGCCATGAAGCAAAACACGATCAGATGCAGATTTAATTCAAAGCCCGGTAAAAACTCCATGGATACAAATACTTTGGTGCAAAGATGAGAAGCAAACGCAAATACGCTTATCTTTGCACGGATTTTTTATCAACAAAGATATGCACTTTGATTTACAAAAAACGGACAGCAGCACAAAAGCCCGGGCGGGCGTATTGCACACGGACCACGGCACGATCGAAACGCCGATTTTTATGCCTGTGGGTACTGCCGGAACCGTGAAAGGCGTCCACCAGCAGGAATTGCGGGAAGATGTCAAAGCGCAGATCATTCTTGGAAATACTTATCATTTGTTTTTGCGGCCGGGTACCGAAGTCCTGGAAGCCGCAGGCGGCCTGCACCAGTTTATCGGCTGGGAACGCCCGATCCTGACCGACAGCGGAGGCTACCAGGTCTATTCCCTCTCCAGCTCCAATAAAATTACGGAGGAAGGCGTTAAATTCCAGTCGCACCTCGACGGGAGCTACCACTTTTTTACGCCGGAAAAGGCCATTGACATCCAGCGCTCGATCGGGGGCGATATCATCATGGCCTTTGACGAATGTACGCCTTATCCCTGCGATTACCGCTACGCCAAAAATTCGATGCACATGACGCATCGCTGGCTGAAGCGCTGCATGGACCATTTTAAGGCCACGGAACCAAAATACGGCTACGAACAGGCGCTTTTCCCGATTGTTCAGGGAAGCACCTACAAAGACCTGCGCGCAGAATCGGCGGAAATGATCGCTTCCTTTGACGCGGTCGGAAATGCCATCGGCGGCTTATCTGTAGGCGAACCCGATCACGAGATGTATGAAATGACGGATTTGGTCTGCTCCATTCTTCCGAAAGAAAAACCGCGCTACCTGATGGGGGTCGGCACCCCGATCAATATCCTGGAAAGCATTGCCCTGGGCGTAGACATGATGGATTGTGTGATGCCTTCCCGGAACGCGCGCCACGGTTTGCTCTTCACTTCGGAAGGAACGATCAACATCAAAAACGAAAAATGGGCGAAGGATTTTTCACCGCTGGATGAAAACGGCACAGCTTATGTGGACCAGGTTTATACCAAAGCTTACCTGCGCCACCTGATCAAAACCAAGGAATATTTGGGCATACAAATTGCTACCATTCATAACCTGGCGTTTTACCTCAAGCTCGTTACCGATGCCCGCGAGCGGATCCTGAACGGAACGTTCGGGCCGTGGAAAGATGAAATGGTAAAAAAACTGGGACGACGCTTGTAATAAGTTTGTAAGTTAGGAGTTATTGAGTTAGTAGTTAGCAACTCAAAAGCTACTAACTTAGCAGCTACTAACTCCGAAACTAAGGGAATGAACATCATCGATAAATACATCATCAAAAAATTCCTGACGACCTTCTTCTTCATGCTGGGCGTGGTGATGCTTTTTTCAACGGTGTTCGATATTTCCTCGCGCCTGGGTGAGTTCATCGACAACAAAGCCTCGGTATACGCGATCATTTTCCAGTATTATGTCAATTTCATCATTTATTACGGCAATACCTTTTCGGCACTAATCATCTTTTTGTCTGTGATCTGGTTTACCGCCAAAATGGCCCAGGATTCGGAGATTATCCCCCTCATGTTCAGCGGGAAACCCTTTACCCGGATTCTCCGCCCCTATTTTATCGCCTCCTCCATTCTCGTGGTTTTATCCCTGATCCTCAATCACTTCATCATCCCAAGATCGAACGAAGTACGCCTGGCTTTCGAAGAACAATATTACCGCGACCGGCTTTTCGTGGAAAATTACCACGCCGAATTTCCCGGGAACCAGATCGTGTATTTCGGGAGCTACGTGAGCGACCTCAACATCGTCAACGACCTGCGCATTGAAAACTGGGGAAAAGACGGCAAAATCAATACCTTCCTAAGCGCCCGGATGGCCAGTAACACGCTGGGCACAAACAGGTGGAAAATCGAAAATTTTTACATCCGGAAAATCGGCTACCCGAACGATGTGATCCGCAGCGGCGCCAAACTGGACACGACTTTCGGCTTTCGCATCGAGGAAATGGCCATCCGCGAAAACCGCCCGGAAACCATGACTTTTTCGGAGCTGAAGGAATTCATCGCCCAGGAAAAACGCAAAGGAAACCCTAAAATCCCGGATTACGAAATTACACTGCACCAGCGTACTTCGCTTCCTTTTGCGACTTACGTACTCACGCTGATGGGCGTAGCGGTGGCGAGCCGCAAAAAACGCGGGGGAATCGGGATCAACATCGCCATTGGCCTGCTTTTCGTGTTCATTTACATTTTCGCGATGCAAATTGCTACCGTAGCGGCCAAAAATGTAGGCTTTCCTCCTTTGATCGCTACCTGGATCCCGAATATTTTATTTGGCGTGGCGGGTTACATCATGTACCGGATCGCACCGAAATAATTATTAAGTTAGGGGGTTATTGAGTTAGTAGTTGCTAAGTTATGAGTTGGAAAGTTTTAATTGCAGGGGCCTTATTATCAGCACCATGTCTGTTCGGGCAGATCGTCAACATTGAAAACAAACGGATTTACGAAGACACCAGCGGCTGGAGCGGCGCCGTTGACGCTACTTTTTCCTTCCTGCGCAACAAAGATTTCCTGTATAACCTCAACGCCAAATCGCGCGTGCAGTACAAAACCCGCAAACATTACGTTTTCCTGCTCTCGGATTTCTTTTATTCGGGCGGCGAAAAAGTCTATGCGAATTACGGGATGGGACACCTGCGCTACGCTTACCGCATCAAAAACAGCGGCTGGAAATGGGAAAGCTACTCCCAGGTACAATACAACCAGCTCCTGAACCAAAAATTACGCGCACTCGCCGGAAGTGGCATCCGCTGGAAAATGACCGGTGGCGAAAAAGTCAAATCGTTTATCGGGACTTCCGTGTTCTACGAATACGAGGAAATCCAGCCGAACAATGAATTTCACCGCGATTTCCGCTGGAGCTCTTACCTGTCCTGGTTCATGAGCTTCAAACATTTTTCCTTTACCGGAACGACCTATTACCAGCCTTTACTAAATGAAATCCGGGATTATCGTTTTTCGGGACAATATGCTTTCAACATGCACATCCTGAAAAACCTGCGCTTCAAAACGGAATTGAATACTTTTTATGACAGCCGCCCGCCCGAGGGCGTTCCGCCCAGCACAACGACCTTCCTTGTCGGCCTGGGTTATGATTTTGCGAAATAATATGCTAATACTTTAATGTGCTAATATGCTAATTTTTTAATGGATTAAATTAGCACATTAATTCATTAACACATTACCGCATTAATTAATTACATACGCTCCGGAACGTCCACCCCGATCAGTTTCATGGATTTCGCCACCACGTTGCCGACATTTTCGCAAATCAGCAAGCGCAGGTTGCGTAAATCGGCGTTGGGCTCGGAATTGACTTTGACATTCTGGTAAAACTGGCTGAAGGTTTTCACCAATTCATAGGCATAATTAATAATCACCGCCGGGGAATAAGCCGCGGCCGCCTCTTCGATAATCAATGGAAATTGCGCCAGCTGCTTGATGATTTCTTTTTCATCGTTGCCGAAAGCCACCTCCCGGATCTCACCGATGCCACCCGCTTTGCGTAGCAGGGACTGGATCCGCGCGTAAGCATACTGGATGAAAGGCCCGGTATTTCCCGTCAGCTCAATCGATTCTTCCGGGTTAAAGAGCATGCGTTTTTTCGGGTCTACTTTGAGCAAGTAATATTTCAGACCGCCCATCCCGATCATGCGGTAGAGCTTTTCTTTTTCGTCTTCACTCATTCCCTCGATGTGGCCGCGTTCCTGCGTCATTTCCTTGGCGCTTTCCACCACTTCATCCATCAGGTCGTCGGCATCCACCACCGTTCCTTCGCGGGATTTCATTTTCCCGGAAGGCAGGTCGACCATCCCGTAGGAAAGGTGATAACACGCTTCAGCCCAGCTATAACCAAGTTTTTTGAGGATCAGGAAAAGCACCTTGAAATGGTAATCCTGTTCGTTTCCAACGGTATAAATAATGCCTTCCAGGTCCGGGTAATCCCGGAAACGGTCGATGGCCGTGCCCACATCCTGGGTCATGTACACCGCTGTTCCGTTGGAGCGCAATAACAATTTTTCGTCCAGGCCTTCGCCGGTGAGATCAATCCAGACGGAGCTGTCGTCCTTGCGGAAAAACACCCCTTTTTTCAGACCTTCGTCCACCACGTCTTTCCCGATCAGGTAGGTTTCGGATTCGTAATACAATTGATCGAAATCGACTCCCATTTTGCGGTAAGTGGCATCAAATCCGCTATACACCCAACCGTTCATCGTTGTCCAGAGCAGGTAGATCTGCGGATCGCGACCCTCCCATTTGAGGAGCATTTCGTTGGCATCGCGGAGCAAAGCCGTCTGGTTTTTCGCCAGGTCTTTGATTTTATCGTCAATCGCCGCAAGGGCTTTTTCGTCTTTTCCTTCCTTTGCGGCAGCGAATTTTTGGTATTCGTCAATCACTTTCTGCTCAAAGCCGTCAAATTTCCCGGATTCCCAGTCGGCTATAATCGCTTTGGCCTCGGCATTGAAATGCTTATCGAATTCCACGTAGTATTTCCCGACGAGCTTATCGCCTTTCAGCCCTGTATTTTCCGGTGTTTCGCGCTCTCCTTTTTCGTTCAGCGGCGAAAAGCGCTCCCAGGCCAGCATGCTTTTGCAAATGTGGATCCCGCGGTCGTTGATGATTTGCGTTTTCACCACCTTGTGACCGTTTGCTTTCAGGATTTCAGCCACGGAATAACCGAGAAAGTTATTGCGCAAATGCCCCAGGTGCAGGGGTTTGTTCGTATTCGGCGAAGAATACTCCACCATGATGGTCCCTTTCGAGTCCGGCTCTTTGAAACCGTAATTTTTTGCCGCGGAAATTTCCTTCAGGGATTCAAACCAGTAGCTTTCGGTCAGGGAAATATTGAGAAAACCCTGCACCACCTGGAAACCTTTGATATCCGGCATGTTAGCCTGCAAAAACTCACCGATTTTACGCCCCGCCTCATCCGGCGAAACGCGCAACAGTTTCACGAAAGGAAAAACCACCAAAGTCAGGTCGCCTTCAAATTCCTTGCGTGTCAGCTGGAACTGCACCATGCCGTCTGCAATCGCGGTACCGAAAAGCACCTCACTGTTTTTTACCAAAAGTTCACGAATCCGTGTTTCCATTATTTTATCATTTTATTTACAAGCGGCTCCAGGATTTTCAGCGCTGTTTCCGCCATTTTGTTCGTTTTTTCGTCCAGACAGGGATTGACCTCCACACATTCGAGGCACACCACCTTTCCGCTGTCCATCAGTTTCAGCATGAGATTTTCCGCCTGCGAGGGCAGCAAACCGTTATCAACCGGTGTTCCGGTTCCGTGCGAAGTTGCCAGCGGGTCCATGGAATCCACATCAAAGGAAATGTAAATCACATCGCAGCCGGCCAGGCGTTGGAGCACTTTTTCAGCGATCAACCCCTCCCCGATCATGTTTACGTCTTCCACAGAATAATTTTTAATCCCGAGGCGCTCCATAACTTTCACTTCTTCTTCCTCTACGTCACGCACCGCCACATAAACCAGGTCTTCCGGGAGAATTTTAGGCACAATGCCGCCCGTTTCTTTCAGTTCTTCCCACAAGGCGATCGTTTCATAGGGTACGTCATTGCGTTTGCAGGGCATATTGTCTTCATTCAGCGCGGTAGCGAGCGGCATGCCGTGCAGGTTGCCCGAAGGCGTGGTGTAAGGTGAATGAATATCGGCGTGGGCATCGATCCAAACCACCCCGACGCGCTTATCCGGGAAAGCCGATTTGATCCCGGCGATTGTCCCTCCGGCCGAACCGTGATCGGCAGCTAAAATCAAGGGGAAATGCCCGGCCAGCAAGCTTTTGGAGACGGTGTCGTTCAGCTCGCGGTAAATCCCGGTGAGGCCGTCAATCCGTTTGGCAAACTGGTATTTGGTATCGTGGTCCAGCAAGTGGTTGGCGTTCGCGATCCGGGTCAGCGGGTACTGGCCGAAAAAATGACTGCCTTTCGTGCGGGCGGCGGTAAGAATAGCGTCCGGCCCCAGCGAGGCGCCCCGCGTTCCCGCCGTAATTTCAGAGGTATTGATGATAATATCGAGCTCTTTTTTCATGAATTTGTTTTTGCAAGCAACTGGGCAAAACGGTTCGAAAACCGAATTGCAAATTTATCAATAAATAGGTAGAATGGGACTGAAATCAGCAAAGAGATACAAAATGTCGCTGCCACAATCCCGATTTTCGCCCCTTCGCTGAGACTGAAAAGCATGAGGTAAGCCGAAAAAGAACAGATCACCGGCATGTGAAGCAGGTAGAAACTGAAAGACAAAGTCCCGAAACCGTAAATCCACCGCAGGGAGAAAAAACGCCGGAGCAAGGGATTACGCAGGCTGAAATACAGGATGACAAAACTTTGTGTGAGATAAATCACATAATTTTCAACACCGGCCCACAAGCAAAGCACCTTGGAAGCGATCAGCAGGAAGAAAAAAGCCAGGAGCGTCAAAAACCCGTTGGAAAAAATTTGCTTTTCAAGCGCTTTCAGTTTTTCTAAAAACGCAGCGTGACCTCCTGTATAATCCAGGTCGCACAAGGCGTAGCCCAGCAGGAAAGGAAACAGCTCGAAGAAACGGAGGTAAACCAAAACCGGCACAAGTCCCAGGTAAGCAAAAAAACGCCCCCTGTGTTTCCCGATTATCCCAAACAGGGCAAAAATGAAGAGCGAGCCGATGAATTCGTTCTGGATACTCCAAAGCACCGGGTTGAAACTTTGACCGAAGTCATAGTGAAAATAGGTTTCGAAAAACACAAAGCGCAGTAGCTTCGCTAAGCCGAAATCAAAATTGAAAAAGCTGTTGAACCAGGCCGGATCGGCGCCCGTTTTTGCCAGTTCCTGCGCGGCCTGCTGGTTGAAAAACAAGCCGCTTTTCCACAAAAGCAGCACCAGGAGCACCGAAGCCGTCACCGGGACAAACAAACGCAGGTAACGCTTGAGAAAACTCCGGTACAACACGCTTTTCGCTTCGTCGCCGGCCTGAAACAGGCGTATGGAGAGCACATAGGCGCTCAAAATCCAGAACACCCAAACAAAAAGCGTCCCGTCGACCAAAGTATTTTTAAACTGGATGACAAAGTCCTGTAAAAAGGCGGGCATCCCCCAGGAATGAATGCCGGCATCCATTTCTTCGAAAGCCTGCTTGTAAAACAACAGACGGATGTGATGGACGAACACCAATAAGGCCGCCACTCCTCTCAAACCTTCCAGGTGTTTTAGTTTTTCCACGGTTCCGCGCTGAATAAAAAAGGGGCTCGCCTGCTGACGGACCCCTTTTCGGTCAAAATATGCTTATTGAATGGTCAATTTCTTTTCGAGGTCTTCGAGGTACACCCTGAATTGCTTGTCCGTTTCGGAAAGGTTGAGCACCGTACGGCAGGCATGCAGCACCGTTGCGTGGTCTTTCCCGCCGCAGTGGGCGCCAATGCTCGCCAGGGAGGATTTCGTCATTTTCTTGGAGAAATACATGGAAATCTGGCGGGCCTGAACCACTTCACGCTTACGCGTTTTGGACTTGAGCATTTCGATCGGCAGGTCGAAGTAATCGCACACCACTTTCTGGATGTAATCGATGGACACTTCGCGGGCCGTGTTTTTCACAAACTTGTCGATCATCTGCTTGGCGAGGTCCAGGGTAATTGCTTTTTTGTTGAGCGAAGCCTGTGCCAGGAGCGAAGTCCAGGCGCCTTCCATTTCGCGGATATTGGTGTTGATGCTATAAGCGAGGTATTCCACCACTTCTTTCGGAAGCTCGATCCCGTTTCCATACATCTTTTTCTCCAGGATAGCGATGCGGGTTTCGAGGTCGGGCGTACCCAGATCGGCTGACAAGCCCCACTTGAAGCGGGAAAGCAGGCGTTGTTCCATACCCTGCATTTCTACCGGCGGCTTATCCGAAGTGAGGATGATTTGCTTGCCGTTCTGGTGCAAATGGTTGAAGATGTGGAAAAATACGTCCTGTGTTTTGTCTTTACCGGAGAAAAACTGCACATCGTCAATGATGAGCACATCGATCATCTGGTAAAAGTGGATAAAATCGTTGGTGGTGCCGTTTTTGATCGCATCAATGAACTGGTGCGCAAATTTCTCGGAACCCACGTACAATACGGTTTTGTTCGGAAACTGGTTTTTGATACCGATACCGATGGCGTGCGCCAGGTGTGTTTTCCCGAGGCCTACTCCTCCGTAAATCAGCAAGGGATTGAAAGCCGTTCCACCCGGTTTATTGGCTACCGCGTAGCCCGCTGAGCGTGCCAGGCGATTACAGTCGCCCTCCACGAAATTCTCGAAGGAATACGCGGGGTTGAGGTTCGAATCCACGTTCACTTTTTTCAGTCCCGGGATAATAAAAGGGTTGGTAATCTGCTTTTCATTCAGGCTCAAAGGAACCGTCACCGGTGCGTTCTTGAGCGCCGATTTGTTGGATGTAGGCAATTTTACCGTATACGGGGTAGCGTTACGCGAATTGTTTTCCATAACAATGCTGTATTCGAGTTGGCCTTCGTTTCCGATTTCCTTTTTAATAACTTTGCGCAACAGGGTAATGTAGTGCTCTTCCAGCCACTCATAAAAGAAATGGGAAGGAACCTGGATTGTCAAAATACTATTCTCTAATTTAACAGGGACAATTGGCTCAAACCATGTTTTGAAAGCCTGTAAAGGAATGTTATCCTTAATGACTTTCAAGCATGCGTTCCAAACTGTTTCACATTTAGCACTCATTAATTCAGTTTCTGTTTTATAGTTATTAAAATATCGTGTTCAAAACTTTTTTCCGGGCTGATCAGCTCTCTAGTAGCGGGTTCCAGTTTTTGATTTTTTCAGAGGACAAATATTGTAATAAAAAAGTTTAAAAAAAAATGAATTTGCTATTGATTTTTAAAAATATTTTACTTTGGAAAGTTTTTCTTAGTTGAAGTTTTTTTTTGTTAAAAACCTTGTAAAATCAATATTTTTATATAGATAAAAGGAGTTCTCCTATGCAAACATAAGGAAAATTTTCTTAAAATTATCGTAATATTGCACGCCGGAAAATCAGTGCCGGAAATTAAGCGAAAAAAGATGTTAACAAACTTCGAGAATCAGATCAAAATCAGGGTCCGTTACGGCGAAACCGACCAGATGGGATATTGCTATTACGGAAACTATGCGCAATACTTCGAAGTGGGCCGCGTAGAAGCCCTCCGGAGCGCCGGAATGAGCTACCGCGACATGGAAAACCGGGGTATTATGCTGCCTGTGGCTGAATTTTCGGTAAAATACAAAGCGCCGGCTTTATACGACGACGAGCTGACGATCACCACGCGGATCCGCGAAATCAAAGGCCCGCGCCTGGTGTTTGACTACGAAATACACAAGGAAAACGGCCAGTTGGTGGCCACCGCGGAAACAACGCTTGTGTTTGTCAGCAAGTCAACCATGCGCCCTATTCCCGCACCGGATGATTTTTTGGAATTGATGGGAACTTATTCAATTTAGAATGGAGAATGGAAAATTGAGAATTAGTGTCGCTTCTTGAAGAAGGACAATTCTCCATTCTTAATTCTTAACTTTCAATTCCACTTCAAAGATTTCCGTCCAGAACGATTTGACGTCATTGCCATCGCAGGCGATCATCTGCGGCACAATGCTGGCCGGCGAGAAACCCGGGGTGGTGTTCACCTCGATCACATGCGGCACCTCATCCACCACCATAAAATCGATGCGCGCGATGGAACGCAGGTTCACCAGCTCATAAATGCGCTTGGCGAGCGCCTGCACCTTGTCGCGGATTTCATCAGAAACGCGCGCCGGTGTAATTTCCTGGGATTTTCCGAGGTATTTGGCTTCGTAATCGAAAAACTCGTTTTCAGAGGCAATTTCAGTCAAAGGCAGGGCATGCAGGCCGT
>CBINGV010000130.1:0-10055 GCA_966250255.1 uncultured Flavobacteriales bacterium
CCCGTCGTGGTGGAACCACAGCTCCTAAAGCTGCTACCCCTGCTG
Organism: uncultured Flavobacteriales bacterium; assembly: GCA_966250255.1. Lineage (GTDB taxonomy): Bacteria > Bacteroidota > Bacteroidia > Flavobacteriales_D > Crocinitomicaceae > M2408. Next base: position 46 of record CBINGV010000130.1, read on the forward strand.
CTGATGCGGATGTAGAAGTTGCTGACGCACCTGCAGCTGACGAAGTGGAAGATGCAGTAATCGTTGAGGAAACAGTTGCTGAAACTCCGGCTGACGAAGCTCCTGCGGTTGAAGAGGCTCCTGCAACGGAAGAAGCTGCTCCGGAAGCATCCACTGATGCTCCTGCTGACGAAGCTTCTGAGGACAATCAGGAAGAAGAAAAAGCGTAAGCTTTGATTAACCCAAGCCTTAGTGCCGGGTTTTAAAATAAAAAGTTAAAGGCGGTCCGGAAGGACCGCCTTTTTTGTAATAAAATAACTAAATTCAGGATTTTAGCCGCTTGATACCTTTTTTAGCTTAATTTTGTAATGAATTCCCACTGAAAGATGATTATCAGGAACCTCGACATTAAAGATTTTGAATTGCTTTTTAAGAGCAATTACAAGCAATTGTTTGTAGTTTCCTACCGGATCACAAAAAATAAAAGCGCCAGTGAGGATATTATTCAGGAATTGTTTCTATATTTATGGGAAACAAAAAAATTTAAAACCGATAAACTCACTTTTGAAAACTACCTGTTCAAGTCCATTTACAACAGGTCATTAAACTTTCTGCGGGACTCTGCTAAGCACGACAGCAATTATGACCTCGAAGAAGCAAGCGAAGTATACACAAAAGAAAACTTATCGGAATCGGATTACGAGCTGCTGGAAACGAGCATCTTTCAATCCATAGAAACATTGCCTCCCAAGTGTCGCGTGATCTTTATTATGAGCAGGATTGAGGGAAAGCAGCATAAGGAAATTGCCGAGATCCTCGACGTTTCAACTAAAACGGTCGAAAACCAGATCAGTATCGCCCTGCGCAAAATAAATACCTCTATTTCACCGGAGATAAAAGTGTTGTTTGATGGTGTAACGCCACTCGTAGTATTGATTTTAATAAATTAGGCCGTGGATACCTTGAAAATTGATAACATAATCGTCAAAAACTTTTCGGGACATGCTTCCGGGGAGGAAAATTCATACCTGAAAACCTGGCTCGACCTGTCTGATGCCAACAAGCGGTATTATGATCACGTGGTGCACGTACTGGAAACCTTGAAAAAGGAAAAAGAAGGCGAATTTGAAATCCCGGAAATTGACGGTGAGTGGGAAAAGCTCAAAAACACGATTTACCTCAAACAGCGCCGCAGGAACCTGGTTTTCCTCCGTATTGCAGCCTTCTTCGTGATTATTCTCGGCACTTCCTTCTTCTTTATGTACAATTCGCGTCCGGAAGAAAAAAAGGAAGTCCGCCAGGCCGGCATACAGGAAAAAAACCAACACAACGATAGCAGCCACCAGGAAACGAATGAGGAGCCGGAACAGGTTTCCCCGCAAAAAATTAGAAAGGAAGAATTCAATACCAAAGCAGAAGCCCGTGAATTTTTCCTGGCCGATGATTCCAAAATCATCCTTGAGCCAAACAGTGATTTCGTTTTCAAAAACCAGCAGGCTACCCGCAGGGCGTATCTCAATGGAAGCGGGATATTCCACGTAAAAAAAGACGGCAAAAATTTCCTGCTTTCTACAGATGCCCTGGACATCCACGTCATCGGCACCATTTTCGAAATCAGTGAATCCTCCAACAAGAAAAAAATTGACATCTTCGTCGAAGAAGGACAAATCGAAGTCGTTTCCCGTAAAGACAAATCCGTTAAGCAAACCGTTTCCGCCGGTGAATGTTATGTTTACAACGTGAAACAGGATAAATTTCATCAAAAAAATACAAGTCGTATTAAGCTGAAATTCAGCGTATTGAAAAGCAAATTCAAAAATTTCTTCAAAAAAGATTAATTTTCTTTGGGGGATAAAGGGGAGTTGTGTGTTATACCTATAGACACACAATTACACACCATGAAGAAAATAATAGGCATCACAGCACTTTTCCTTTCAGGCTTTGCTTCCGCACAATCTATGCTGGGCAAGGGGGGGAAACAGCTGAATGCGGGTTTTGGTCTGTCTTCCTGGGGTTTGCCGGTATACGTCGGTATGGATTTTGGTGTCCACGAGGATATCTCCGTTGGTTTTGAAGGCTCCTTCCGCGCTTACAGGCATCGTTACGCATCTGTTTATTACAATCATTCCATCATCGGCCTTTCCGGGAATGCCAACTATCATTTCAATACTTTGTTCCATATGCCGGAAGAATTTGATCTCTATGCCGGCCTGAACGTAGGTTTTTACATCTGGAACTCACCCCGCGATTACTACGGTCCTTCATCCAGTGGGCTTGGCTTTGGCGGCCAGCTGGGTTTCCGGTATTATTTCAATGAAAATTTCGGGCTGAATCTCGAAGGGGGCACGGGAAATGCCTTCTCCGGCGGGAAGTTCGGTATAACATATAAGTTTTAATCATAGATAGAGATAAAGTGAAGCAACAGCCGCAACCTGTTAGAACTAAATCTTAGAGTCAGACAAGCTACAAGTACACTAAACCCTAGGCGGTCCTTGAGGCTGCCTTTGTTTTTGAAACCCAGAGGGAGTGTAATTTTGTTTCCCCCTTTGGAGGGGGATAAAGGGGGGAGGACTTTGGCATTGTCTTAAATCACCCCTCTTAATCACCCCTCAAGGGGAGAAACTTATTTTTCCGCCTTCAAGACGGGTATAATTTAAATAAACAGCCATTGGAAAACGGAACATTTTTTGATTATCTTTCCGTACTATTTTGTAACCAATTAAATCTCCATATCATGAAAATTCAAATTTTCTTAGCAGCAAGCTTTTTGTTCCTGGCTTTCGGTTTGAAAGCCCAGTTCAACACCGGTGACAAAAGCCTTGATGTGTACCTCAGTGACATTAACGTCCAGGCCAAAGCCGATCTCACGCTTTTCAACAAAAGCCTCACGGCCGAGTTCAGCATCAGCAACACCAAAATTGCCGAATACAGCAAAATCATGCAGCCCGCCGAAATTTATTACAGCCTGCAGATTGCCGTCATCATCGGGAAACCGGTTGAAACAGTCGTTACAAGCTATAAAAAGAACAAAGGAAAAGGCTGGGGCGTGATCGCCAAAGAATTGGGGATCAAACCCGGTTCTGCCGAATTCCATCGCCTGAAAGACGCCACCAAAGGCAAAAGCGCCAAGGGTAAACCGGCGAAGAAGACAACGTCCGGCGGCAAATCTACTGGCAACGGTAAATCCAAAGGAAATGGAAACGGTAAGAAAAAATAGGAATCTTGTTAACCATATTGAACACATCGTTTTTTGGAACGCAAAGGCACGCCAAGTTAGACGCAAAAAACACAAAGCTTGAAGCTGTGCAAAGAATGTGAAGTTTTTGCGCTTCACTTCTAAATGAACGATGTGTCTTATGTAATTCAAAAGAAACTGCGTTCTTGCTTTCCTGACTTTGCGTCACTTCGCGCAGCCTTCGTGTACTTTGCGTTCCAGGAGATAAAAATCAGTGTCCTCCGCGTAATCTGCGGGCTACCTTTTGTTAAAATCATTCATCTGTTTAATGATCGGAAGCAACAGCAGCAGCTCCTTTTTTATGGCGGATTAACAACACCACCGGGATGCAGATCAGCAATATACTGGATACGAACAAAAATCCGTGATCATAACTGACGATCATTTGCTGTTTGGTCAGCAAGCCATCCATCATCCGGTTGGCAAGCGCTTCCGCTTCCACCTGTGAATAACCTTTTGACAGGTAATTCTGCGTCAGCATGGAAAGGCGTTCCACACTCGCATTGTCGGAATTATTGATGTATCCGAGCATGCTGCCCCGGATGTCTGCATTTTTCATGCTCAGGTACACATTGATCACGGCAATCCCCACCGATCCTCCCAGCTGGCGGATCATATTCGACAAGCCGATCGCCTGGGCCATGTCTTTCCCCTGCAAACCCGCTACCGATAGGGAAAGGATCGGCGACATCATAAAAGCCATCCCGAAACCGCGGAGCACGAAAGGAAAATAAAAATTCCATTCCGTCGAATCGGGAGACGAGAAGGAGAGCATGAACACGAAAGAGAAAGTAATCAAAACGCCGCCTAAAATGATCATTTTGGGATTAACTCCCCACCCGAGTAAGCGGGCAACGAGGGGCATCGCAACGGCGGTACAAAGCGCCCCCGGAATCATAAATACACCCGTTTGGGTTGGTGTCCATCCCAGGGAGATCTGCACAAAAAGCGGGAAAATGAACACCGTTCCGAAGAGGATCAAACCGAGAATAAAATTCATGATCGCCCCCATGGCCAGGTTGTAATTGGCATACAAACGGATATTCACCGCAGGATAATCGATGCTCAATTCCCGGTAAATGAAAGCCAGCAAGCCGATCAAAGCGACCAGGGACATGATCACGATTTCATGGCTCTGGAACCAGTCTTTCGCGGTACCTTCTTCGAGCACATATTGCAGGGAACCTACCGCAATGACCAGGAAAACGATTCCCCAATAGTCAATTTTTTTGGGTTTAACGGCCCCGGGTCGGTCGGTGACGTAGGTCCAGCTTAAAATGGTCGCCACAATGCCGACCGGGATATTCACAAAAAACACCCAGTGCCAGGAAAAATGATCGGTGATGTAACCGCCGAGCGTTGGGCCGAAAGTTGGCCCCAGGATCAATCCCATACCGAATATGGCCCCTGCCGTAGCAACTTTATTGGGAGGAAAGGCGCCAAAAATAATGGTTTGAGCGGTTGACAACAAGCCGCCGCCGCCAAGTCCCTGTACAAAACGCCAGAAAACAAGTGTCCACAAATCATCCGACAACCCGCACATCAGGGAGGAAAGCGTAAAAATGATAACGGAGCCGGTGAAATAATTCCGCCGGCCGAAAAAATCGCTCAGCATACTCGTTAACGGGATGATGATTACATTCGAGATCCCGTATGCCGTTACCACCCAAGCGATTTCCGTCGTGGTCGCACCAATATTTCCTGAAATCTCGCGCAAAGACACATTGACAATTGTTGTATCGAGCAATTCCAGTATGGCACAGCTGATCGCAGTCAACACCAGGATCCAGCGGGTTGCTCCCGTAGGATATTGAGTTGCAGGTAATGCTTGTGCTTCCGGGCCCATCTTATTTCGTTTTTACGGATACGTAAGCGCTTAGGCCCGGGAAGAGCATTTTTAATTGTGCCTTGGACAAATGATCGATTGAAATTTTTACCGGCACGCGCTGGACCACTTTTACAAAGTTCCCGGTAGCATTGTCAGGGGGCAATAAGGAAAATTTGGCCCCGGTCGCTCCTACAAAAGAATTCAGTTTACCATGCAGCTCCAGGTCAGGATAAGCATCAATTTTAATATCAACAGCCTGGCCGGGTTTCATTTTTCCAACCTGGGTTTCTTTAAAGTTAGCCGAAATCCAGAGGGTGCTGTTGTCAATCACCGAACAGAGCGGTGAGCCAATGCTGACGAACTGGCCGGCTTCGATGCTTCTTTTGGCAACGATCCCGTCACACGGGGCTTCAACCGTGGCATAGTCGAGTTGGGTCAGGGCCAGCTGCAATTCGGCTTCACGCTGGCGGACCAGGGCTTCAGCTAAAGCGATCATGGATTGTTGCCCGAGCGCTTGTGAGTGCACACCCGCAGATTGGGATTGCGAAGCTTTGAGCTGCTTTTGAGCCATGTCATACTGCGCCTGGGCTACGGCTAATTCGGCCGTTACATTATCCAGTTCGGCCTGCGTTGCCGCTTTGGCCGCATACATGTTTTTGATGCGCTTGTAATCTTCTTTGGTTTTGTTCAATCTCGCCTGGGCGCTTTTGATGGATTCCTCGGTTGTTTCCGCAGAATACATCGCGGCTGTTGCATTTTCACTGGAAGCGCTGGCATTGCTTTTTACAGCCGCCAGATTTGCTTTTGCATTGGCCAGCGAAGCTTCTGCCTGGGCTACTTTCGTTTTGTATTCGGTATCGTCGATCGTGAGCAGCAAATCGCCTTTCTTGACCATTTGGTTATCCTTGAAATGTACTTACCTGACATAACCGGAAACCGAAGTCCGGATCGGGACGATGTCTGCATCTAATTGCGCATTGTCCGTGGATTCCGTTCCTCCCCCGGTGAAGAAGAAAATGAACCCGGCAATAATTACGGCCAGCAACCCGATGAAGACAAACTTCATGCTGCCGCCTTTCTTTTTAGTTCCGTTTTCCGGAGTTTGTGTTTCTTGATTTTCCATGTTTTATGCGTTAAAATTTGAATGAGCCTGATGTGCTGTTAATGCTTGAAATGGCATTCATCAATTTGACTTCGTGCACTTTTTTGTTTAATTGAGCCTGCAGCTCGGCGTTTAACTGCGTGAGGTAATCGGCTACCTTGATTTTCCCGTTTTCCATTTGGGATGTTGCCGTTTGGGTCACGCTGTGGCGTTTGCTAATGATTGTCTCATCTTTCTCGATCACCTGGTTCAGCGCTTCGATTTGGGCACTTTGTGTATTCAGGGAAGCCTGCAGGTTGTAAAGAAAGAGCTCGCGCTGGATATCGAGCAAATCCTGGTTTAATTTCAGTTTGCTGCGTTCTCTTTTGAGTCCGTAAAGCGAGCTGATGTTCCAGCGAACCGTCAGGTTGGCGCTGGCAAAAAAGCGCAGTTCCTGGTTGATGAAATTCGGTCCCGGGCGGCCGTAATTCCCGGTTGCGCCAAGCGTCACTTTCGGCAAGGCAAAAGAATTGGTCAGCGAATAGCGTTGATCCAGCAATTGACTTTGCAAATCAAAAATGCGCAATTCCGGGCGCACGATTTCCAGTTTCGGAAGCGCGCCGCCAAGTGGTGTTTCGAGCAGGACCGTTTGATCGTCGATCGTTCGTGCGGTAAAAAAAGACAGTGTTTTGTACAAAGCATTCAAACTGTAAGTCGATTCAATGATGTTTTGCTCTGTTTTCAAAATTTCGGCATCCAGCTCATCCAGTGCGCTTTCCAGCACGGTTTGATTGTCCACTGCAATTTGCATGTTCCGGCGCCTGTTGGTCAAGTCGTCTTTGTAGATGCTCAAAATTTTCACATTTTCCCTTCCGAGTAAAATGTTGACATACAGCTGGTTGATGCGCTCCACGATTTTGTACATTTCCGCTTCGTTTTTCTGAAGCTCCAGTTCGGCCGAGATCGCTTCCATGTGCTTTTGACTTTTCGTGGAGCCTCCGTCAACGAGCGTTTGCTCGATGTTCAGCGCGGTCATGTAAGCATCGTGGGGAAACTGGATGTTCATCCCGGGAAAATTAAACTGTACGACCTCCGTGTTATAAGTCGCCTGGCCCTGGAAATTAATTTTAGGCAGCCAGTTTTCGTTCAGCGCTTTTTCATTTTGCGCCGTTTGCAGCAGGGTAAGCTGGTTTTGCCTGATGGCGGGGTAATTTTGTTTCGCCCAGGCAACACAGGAATCCAGGGAAAGGGATTGCGCAATTGCCCCGGAAACGAAAAACAGGATCCCGGTGAATAATACAATGCTTTTCATTATTTTTTCGTGAGTTTAATTGAAACAAATTCTTTGACTGAATCCTTGATCTGGTCAAAAGTGTCCTCGTCCCATTTGTGGCCGGCTTTTTTCATAATGGCTTTGAATAATGGCGCCCCGATAAAAGGGTAGGCGCAAAGCGAATGCAGGTTAATTAAGAAAAGGATCGGGTTGATCTCCCTGATCTCCCCGGCTTCCGTGGCCTCCTTCAGGGAAGGGATCATCTGGAACTTCTGGTCTTTTTTGAGTTTTTCAACTTTCACCTTAAAAAGTTCCGGGTTGACCTGGATTTCTTTGATGATGAACATCGACATTTGAGGATATTCCTCATAGAACTTAAAGATGTTGTCGATGTATTGGTTGATGCGCTCAATGATAGGCAGACTCAGGTCGCTCATAACGGCGATCTGACCAAAATAGCGCTCCAATGCGCCTTCAAAAACCGCATCAAAAAGCTTTTCCTTGCTCCTGAAATAATAGTGAAGCAGCGCTTTATTTATTCCGGCCTTGTCTGCAATGTCCTGCATGCGCGCACCGTATAAACCGTAGTGTACGAATACTTCTTTTGCTGCCTCTAAAATGCGTTGTTCTGTGCTTGAATCTTTTGTTCCCATTTTTTCACCAATTGATTTAACCATTTGGTTAAACTTTTTGGCAAAGGTATACCAAGCTTTTACATTTTGCAAGAAAAAAGCAAAAAATAATTACCGGGGTAGTTTTAATTCAGTTTGAAAAAGCGCTAAAATGATCGGATTTCCTGGGCTTTTCAGTAAAGCACCTTTCCTGTAAAATCCCGGTAGTAGATTTGCCCATCCTTGATCAGGCGGATAATCTCCCGGTTTACGATGTGTACATTTTCATAAACAGGCTCGATCAGCACCTTTCCGCTGGCGCTCACGATGCCATAGTGGTTTTTTGGACTAGTGAGCAAGAGCTCCGGGCCCAGCACCTCGATCGGGTTGTAAGAAGGATAAGACTTTTTATCGCCTTCCCGGTCGATCACTGTCCAGCCGCGCTCATCCGCAACCGCCGCCAGGCCGTGTTCGAAAATACGCGCCTCCCGGAAACTCTGCCCGAAAGGATTTTTAAAATCCGCCGTCAGGAATTCGTAGGGAAATTCCCCGCGTTTCCGTTCGGCAAGCAGCAAGCCGTTATCGAGGTTGAATTTCACGCTTTTGTATTCCTCGTTAAAAACCCCGGTATTGTGATTATAAAGCACCAGGCCGTTTTTCGTGCGGAAAACAAAAATCCCGCCTTCCACGGCAATGATTTTGCGGACCTGGAAAGGCAGTTTCAGGGGAAGAAATTGATCATCATACAGCAGCCAGGAGCGAGAAGGGTTTTGCAAAGCACTGAAACCTCCCGGTAGGAAATCCAGGTCGACAGGCTCAAAATCAAAGGAAACGACCTTTCCATCGAGGTCAAAAACGACCTTGTTCCCTTTTACCGAATAAAAATGTCCGGCAAAAAAGTGTTTCAGTTCCGTTTCAGAAGAAAATTTCGAGATCCGCTTGCCTTGCGGGTCAAAGACTTCCACTTTGCTTCCTTTGATCAATGCATAATTCCCGGAAATGGAATCGGCCAGGATCCGGTCGTCTTCCGTTTCCTGCAACAGGGAAAAATCGGCCGAATACAATTGTTTTTCTGTTCTTGACAACGCCAGGACGAATTTTTCACTGTATTCCAGTGTCGTAAAACGAACAGGAACCAGCGTGTCTCCCCGGATGGACAAAATTCCTTTTTTCCCGTTATTTTCTGTGATGAAGGCATCTTCCCGGATAAAACGCTCGGGTTTGCTGCCCACTTCCCCGGCCACTTTTCCTGCTTGGTCATATACCAGGAATTCCTTTTTCTCGCGGAGCACAAAATGACCGAAGTGGTGGAAACGGATATTTTTTTCTGTTTCAAGGAGCATCTTGCCCGCCGGAGTGTAAACGCGTTTGCTGTTCTTGTTGGCAAACACCAGGAAATTTTCCGTTTCCTGTTCAAAATTCCCCCAAATGTCCTTCACCGGCTCGAGCTTACTGTCAAAAAACAATTGTCCTTTTTGGCGGACAGAAACCAGGAAAGCTGTGTCGCCGAATTCTTTCAGGCGTTTTACCGAATGGTATTGAAGCGGGACCGTCAGTGAATCGCCGGAAATCACTCCCCACAAACCGTTTCGCTGCACAATGGCGCTGTTTTTGAAAAAGGGCTGGGCAAAATCAAAAGGCTCGCGGAAGAGCGAATCGCCCGATGGAGCCAGGAAATTCCATTTGGCCTGCGTAAATTCGATGTAGGGATATTTTCCCTGGTCATGCGCCAAAATGTATCCGAATGCACGCACGGAAGTCGGGCTTTCCGTTTTGCTGAGCTTAAAATGGTCCGAATCGCAATAGCGAACCGGGATTTCAGAATCCGATGCATCCATGTCCATGTAAGAAAAGCGCCGGATTTGATTGTTTGCATCAATGATCCCAAAGGAAGCTGTATCGAGGAAACGGGCAAAATCATGGCGGATAAAGTCCATCGTATCCAGGCCAAGGATGAATTTCACAGGAAGGTTTGTCGTTAGCAATGGAGGAACATATTTCCA
>CBINGV010000131.1:0-10018 GCA_966250255.1 uncultured Flavobacteriales bacterium
TTGTTTGGCCGTTTGACCATACGTTCCCTTAATTGGCATCCGAATTGAGCATCAATGAGCTTCCTTCACAGAGTTTATTGTCGGTATCGTTCGATGTAATTACCGGGATACTTGCAATATCAATCGTGATGCAGCTGCTTGTTTCCGCACAGCCGTTTTTAGTGATCGTTACGGCATAGGAGCCATCTTCCGTGGCAGTGAACGTCCGGCTCGTAGCGCCCGGGATCGAAGTATTCCCATTGTTGCAATCGATCCACTGGTAAGTTACGCCCGCGGCTGTTGGTTCACCTGCTGTGAGCACTGTACCGGCTTGTGAAACAGTTGAATTGATGGTTGTTGCTGTTACAACGATCGGGTCGGAAGTCAAACCATTCACCGTTACGGTATATGTACCGGCAACGCTAACCGTGATGGATTGTGTCGTTTGGCCGTTTGACCACACGTTACCCGAAGCAGCATCGGAAGTCAAAACGATTGAACCGCCTTCACAGATGTTGTTGTCCGTATCGTTGGAAGTAATGACCGGGGTAACCGGAGGGAAGCCGCCATCTACCACGCAAATCCCGAAATTACCGGTGGCGGTCGTACCGAAGCTCGAAACACGAATGTAATAAGTTGATCCCGGGGTTGCACCGGTCACCATTCCGGATGGCATCTGGTTCGTTCCGTCATCGTCCACGCAGCCCGCTGCGAAAAGCGAGGAGCAGGTTGGCCCGAGATAAACGCTCATCACCGCATCGAGCAATGTTCCGGCGTAGGTGTAGATTTCTACGTTCCCGGAAGGCGGCGCTGTAAAGGTGAACCAGATATCCTTTGAAGTGGAGCTGGCACAGGTGTGCGCGCCCACATTGGTGCTGTTTGTTGCAATATGATTGGCAAAATATTCCGTTTGACAAGTCGAATTGACAGCCAGTGGAATGGCATTGCAAGCCTCGTCGTTGTTGGCATGTACCGTGAAAATGATGGTATTGCTCGTAACGATGGCCGGACTGACACAGCCCGCGTTGCTGGTCATCTCGCAGCTGATTTGCGCACCGTTGAACAGGGTGGAAGACACAACGCTTGGCGCATTCGGCCCGATCGGGCTACCGTTCGCATACCATTGGAAAGACGGGGCTGTTCCGCCGTTTGTATAATTGGCCGTAATCGTAACGGAGGTACCCGTCATAATGGTATTACCCGGGTTGGCGGTGATCGAGATCGTTGGCGTTACTGTAGCTGTTGTGCTCAAAGTGAGTGTTACCAGGCTATCGCATTGATCCGGGGTCACGATCGTATGCGTGTAAGTACCTGCACTTGTGAGAATCTGTCCATAAAAATTGTAAAAGGAGCCCTGGCAAATGGAGGCTGTTTGGGATACAGGAATTGTTGAGCAGATATCGCTTTCGGCCGCACCAATATCCCGTAGTCCGAGAACAGGGCGATTTTGTGCCTCACCTCCCGACCAAGGATAAGCGTTAATTGCCACACTTCCTGCCACCGGAACCATGGTATAGGTGCCATTGGGATTCAGTGCCACACTGGCCAGGTTGATTTGTGCCAGGGTTTGGTTAAAATCATCGCTGGCGTCGGGAAGATATTCCTGGTAATACTGCAAATGACTTTGTGGAAAATCAAATAAATTATAACAACCCGAATAGAATGGAGCATTTAAATTGTCTGAGGCGGATTGATAGATCGTGTTCTGGTAATTAACATTTCCCGCATTTGCAGCGAAAATAGAGCCATAAGTTTCTATTCTGGAAAAGTCCGCATCATCTGTTTCGTCTGTCTTTAGATAAAGTGCGGAACCGTCTACAAAGGCGGTGTTTCCGTAAAATGTTGAAAAGTTAGTCTCGAAATAGGTGTCGTGTGCAGTAGACTGAAGATAACACGCACCACCGCTTCCAATTGTTCTGTTTCCATTCCAGGTTGAGGTAGTGGAATAGGCTTCGCACCTGGTATTACCAAAGGAATAAGAATATAACGCTCCTCCAAGATGGGTTGCTTCATTTCCGATAAAACTGGAAGATGTCACTTCAATAGTAGAGACGCCTGTTGCCGGAGGAGCATAGGCGTAGACGTAGGTATGAATAGCCCCTCCCCGGGCGCCCGTAGTATTGTTGAGAAAGTTGCAACCCGTAACCTCCAGGTTGATCGCTACAGCGTAGCCAATGGTGCTGCTGTATCGGTGGATGTAAACAGCCCCACCTCCAGAACTTCCTGTATTGCTGGACGTATTGCTTTTAAAGGTAGTATATTCAAGGGTCATATTACAGGTATAATTGGAACCTGTTCCGCCTGAAGTCTTATAACTATAGATTGCGCCTCCAGAGATAGAGCTATTGTCCCGGAATACACAATGACGCAGGTAAAGCCTGGCATTAGGATTATAATCACTGGTGTATTTCAGTGCCCCTCCTTCGGTAGAATAACCGTTGATGAATACCAGGCTATCCATATCAACATTGCCAAAGGTTGACGTAGAGGCCATCGTAATATCGATCATACGCGAAAGACCGCCTCCACTGAAGAAAAGCGTATCCGTGCTGTTGTATAGCCCTTTGATGAACAAGCCTTTGGTAATGTTTACCGGCGTCGCAAAAAGAATGGTGTCACTCCCGGCTGCAATCAGGGAAGGGTCAAAACGAATGATATCGCCCATGTTGGCATCTGAAACGGCTTGTCTGAACGAACCGGCCCCGGAATCATTGGTGTTGGTAACTGTGATTGTGGCTGCCTGTACTGAAAAAGCCAGGAAAAGCAGCAGGAGGGGTAAAAATTTACGCATAGTGAATCAGCTAATATTGGATGTTAAATATAGCGATAATTTTTAATGAAGTGCCAATTCAATACAAAAAATGGCCGCGTAACCGCTATTCGATGATCAGAGCAACCTGGTAGAAGTTGTTGACAGCGCCCAGCAAGCGGGTTTTTACGTAGAAAGATTCCGTAAACAATTTGAAGGCGTAAAACTCATGGTTCGGTACATTAAACTCATCAAAAAGCAGGATATCGCCCTTTTTGAGGTAAGGCGCCATCGATGTAAGCACAAAGAGGGTGGAAGAGAATAAATCGGCATCCAGGTGAATGATCTTTCTTTTCGAAGGGTCCATCGGTGTTTGCTTCAGGAAGTCGAACAAGGTGTCCTGGAAGAGGCCTTTGATGAAAGCGCCACGCTTGTCTTCAATCTGCGGAACACCGGAGGACATTTCGCCTTTTCCATACGTTCCCCAGTCTTCAGGCAGTCCTTCAAAGGTATCGAAACCATAAAAACGGTTGTCGGGGTGTTTGGCGTGGTTCATCCACCACTGGAACGAGCTTCCCCCGAAAACCCCGAATTCGAGGTAATACACCGGCTCGTTTTCCAGTTGTTGTTTTTCCAGCACATCCTGGTACAGTTTATAGCGTTTGGAATGGTCGCGTTTTGCGGTGTAGAAATCGTTCAGGATCGTTTTTTTGTCCTGGCGGGCGATCCAGCGGGACAAAAACAGGGTATTGGCCGAGAGTTTCATCGGTTTGGCTGTCCAGCCCAGCCAGGCGTGCGGTTTTACAAGCAGGGTCAGTCCTTTCAGATAGCGGACGGTTTTGATGGCTGCTTTTCTCATAACAGGGGATAATTTAAGTTGGTAAAAGGATGATGCGCGACTTGCGTTAAAAAACCGGTGAATTGGGTTAGCAGCAGTGGAAAATGATTCATGACGGAGCTAAATTGGCTGCTAAAATAACTATAATTTTTAATGCTGTTCCAAAACGGGCGCTTCGCGGCAAAAAAATAAAGACGCTGTTTTGCAGCCTGTAAAAACCCATAACTATTTAGTTTGTGGCAGCAATTTTTGATTCCGGACATAAGGGGCTAATCAAATTTTATTTGTATTTTTGGCCAATTTTAAACGAAACGCAATACACGCAATGAAGGCATTGTATTTTAAGGAAATCCGGAGTTTTTTGAGTTCGGTGATCGGTTATACCTTCATCCTGATCTTCCTGATTACTTCCGGGCTTTTCCACTGGGTGATTTCATATAATACCAACCTGCTCGAAGGTTCGGAGGCCGATTTGATCCCCTTTTTCAATATGTCGCCCCTGATTTTCCTAATCCTGATCCCGGCGATAACGATGCGCTCCATTGCAGAAGAACGCCGGACGGGGACGATCGAATTGCTGTTTACGCGCCCGATTTCGGATTTGCAGATTTTGCTGGCGAAGTATTTTGCCGGTGTTACGCTGGTGATTATCGCGCTGATTCCGACGCTGGTGTTTTATTATTCCATGACGACCATTGCCTTGGATGATGGTACGGCTTTTGACCACGGCGCGACGATCACTTCCTACATGGGACTGATCCTCCTGGGCTCGGTGTTTGTTGCCATCGGGCTTTTTGCTTCTTCGATTACCAACAGCCAGATCGTGGCCTTTATCATTGCCATGTTTTTGTGCTGGATTTTTTATGATGGCCTGACTTTGCTGGGCTCCTTCAACCTGATGGGCGATTTTGACTACATCATTAAGTACTGCGGCATCAGTTTCCATTACGACTCCATCAAGCGGGGCGTGATTGATTCGAGCGACATTGTTTATTTTCTTAGTGTAATCAGTATTTTTATTTTCTCGGCGCTGACCGTTATCAAATCCCTTAAAAAATAATCCATGGAGAAGAAGAGTTTATTTAAAGGAGTTTATAACTGGACCTTTCTGCTGATTTTTATTGCGGCTGTCCTCCTGATCAATGTGATCGGCTCATATTTGTATTTCCGTTATGATGCCACGGCCGACAAGCGCTTTTCACTTTCTCCCGGAACGGTTAAGTTCCTGACTGAAAACGAGGACTTCAACAACCGGCTGTCACTGAAAATTTACCTCGAAGGAAACCTGCCGGCGGAATTGAAACGTTTCCGGAACGCCATTGAAGATAAGCTGAAAGAATTCAAACAATATGCAGGCAACCGCCTTGAATATGAATTTATTGATCCGAACCAGGGTTCCGAAGAGGACAAGCAGGCTTTGTGGGAAGATCTGTACGCCAAGGCCAAGGGAATTATGCCGATGGGACTTTCTTACATGAAAGACGGAACGCAGACCCAGATGTTATTATGGCCGGGAGCGCGGATTGAATACGGGGGAAGTACAGTCAACCATATCCAGTTTTTGCCCGGAACACCGGAAGGAAAATATTATACGCTCGGCGAACAGTTTGACGCGCAGATCCAGAATTCCATCAATAACCTGGAGTACATGCTTATCAGCGCCCTGCGAAGAAGCACGCAGAAAGAAAAAATGCGAATTGCTTTCCTGCAGGGACATGGCGAATTGAGCTACCAGCAAACCCAGCGCGTACGCTCTCTGATCTCACCTTACTACAAAGTGGAAGATATTGTTCTGAATGATTCCATTGATGCCTTGAAAGGAGTGAAGGGATTGATTATTGCACGTCCGCGACAGCCGCTTTCCGAAAGGGACAAATACCTGATCGACCAGTTCCTGATGAAGGGGGGTAGGTTGATGTGTTTCCTGGATAAGCTTGAATTGAACAAAGACACGCTGGCGATGAAAGGAATTGCGCATACTACGCGCTACAACCTGGAAATCGACAAAATGTTGTTTGATTACGGGATCAAGGTCAACGATAATTACGTGATTGATGTACGTTGTGCGCCGAAGGCTATTCCTTCGTCCAAAACACCGCTGATCCCCTGGTTTTTTGATGTGCGCGCCACCCAAACCCAGCACCCGGTAGCCCGTAACATCGACCCGGTGATGCTGCGCTACGTTTCCGAAGTGCAGTTTGTGGGCAACAGCCAGAACATTGTTTCTTCGCCGATCCTGACTTCGTCGACCAATTCATCCGTTACCGGGATGGCACCGCTGATCAGCCTGGCCTTCCCGATGAATTACGGTCCGAACCCGATCCTGGCGCAAAACCCGGAAGATGAAGACAACAAGCTTTGCCTGGCGGGCCTGGTGGAGGGCATGTTCGAATCGCATTTCAAAAACAGGCTGGTGGACGCTTTTGCCAAAAACCCGGAAATCCATTTCAAGGAAAAAAGTACGGCCGAAGGCAAGGTGCTTGTTGTAGGGAACGGAACTTTCATTGAAAACCTCTACGATTCCATGCCGGGCAAAAATGGGAAAATGCTGTACCGTCCCCAGGCTTTCAATAACCTGCGCTTTGATGAAACGATGGCCAAAATCGAAGGTATGCAGCCTTTGGTGTATGGAAACCAGGAATTTTTCCAGAACCTCGTGGACTACATGATGGGCGACAATTCCGTGCTTGATCTGCGGAGCAAGCAGATTGACGTGCACGCCATTGATAAGGAAAAGATCAAGCTGGAGGCCGGGTTTTACAAAACGATCAACATGCTCATCCCAAGCCTGGTAATCGTAATTATGGCCTTTATTTTCTTCTTCCTCAGGAGACGTAAATACACCCGCAACTAAGTCATTTTAAGTGAACGTATTATGAAAAAGAAAAGCATCATTTTAGTCGTTGCCATTGTGATCCTCGGAGCTTTGGCTTTCCTGGCCACGAACCTTGTGCGCAACAGCGGAAAATCGGATACGGAATTGCTCGAATTCAGCATTGCCGATACGGCGACCGTGGATAAAATCGTTATTACGGATGCTTTCCAGAATAAATTCGAAGCGGTACGGAAAGACGGTGTTTGGGTTGATAAAGACGGAAATTGTATTGTCCAGGAGCCGATCAATACTATGCTGGAGACCTTTAAAAATGTTGAATTTAAAGGATATGTACCGGAAAATTCCCGCAAAACGATTACGAACCGGATGGCCAGCTCCCACACCAAAGTGGAGGTTTTCCAGAACGGCGAATGGACAAAAACCTGGTTTGTGGGCTTTTCAACCCAGGACCACTACGGAACTTATATGTTGCTGGAAACGCCGGACGAAAAGAGCGACCTGCCGGTGATCATGAAAATCAAAGGCTTTAATGGCATTATCGAACCGCGTTTCTTTGCGGATCCGAGAAGGTGGAAATGCACCCAGGTTTTTGCTTTGGAACGTGACCAGATTTCTTCGGTGGATGTGAAATTCTACGACAACCCGCAGAGAAGCTTTTCGGTGAGCAAGGACGGAAGCAATTATACGGTAAAACAACAAGGTCGCCCGCTCGCAGCAGTGGACACCAATATGATTATCCGTTACCTGAACAATTATAAGAAAATCCACTACGAGTTTGTCAACTACGACCTGACAGATAAGCAGGTGGACAGCCTGAAACGCACGAAACCATTTTGTGTGTTAACCGTGAAGCAGGTGAGTGGTGAAACGGATGCCCTGAAAATGTACCGCCTGAAAGGGAATGGCGCGAAAACCATGAATGATTTCGGCGACTCGGTATCGTATGATGCCAACCGTTTCTGGTGTGTGCTTCCGAGTGGCGAACTGGTTAAGTGTCAGTACTTTGTGTTTAATCCGCTAATCATGGGCCACATTTATTTTGCTGCCCGCCCGGAAGAAGTCGAAATGTAAGGACTTAATAACAGCGGACCCCAACTTATTAACAATTTGACCTCAAATCAGATTATTTTGAGTAAAATTGTGCATTAAAATTTTTGTAGCATAATTATGAATTTCGTCGTTTCATCAGGAACCTTATCCCGGCATTTACAAAGTATCAGTGGCGTGCTGAGCACGAGCAACACCTTACCTATTTTAGACAATTTTCTTTTCGAGATCGAAAACAATGAGCTGACTGTTTCGGCTTCCGACCTCGAAACGACCATGCGTACAAAACTGAACCTGGATGATTCCCGCGAGGGCGGAAAAATTGCTGTACCGGCCAAATTATTGCTTGAAATTCTGAAAAACTTACCGGAACAACCCTGTACTTTTTCTGTAGATAAAGCCAATTTCGGCATCGAGATTTCTTACGATAACGGGAAGTCGAAAATGGTGGGTTATAACGGTGATGAGTACCCGAAAATCCAGTCGATTGAAAAAAAGAACCAGTTAAAGGTGACCGGTGAGATTATTTCCAAGGCGATCAATAAGACAATATTTGCAACGGGGAATGATGACCTACGCCCGGTAATGAGCGGCGTGTTCTGCCAGTTTTCTCCTTCCGAGCTGATTTTTGTGGCTACGGATGCCCACAAACTGGTTTGCTACAAGCGGACCGATTCACAGGCAGAAGGCAGCGCCTCGTTTATTCTGCCGAAAAAGCCCCTGAACCTGCTAAAATCCAATATCCGCGGTGATGAAGAGGTGTTGCTCGAATTCAACGATGCCAACGCGGTCTTCACTTTTGGTGATATCGAACTGATTTGCCGCCTAATCGATGGTAAATTCCCGAATTACGAAGCGGTGATCCCGAAGGAAAACCCGAATGTGCTGACAGTTGATCGCCTGCAATTCCTGGGCGCCCTAAAGCGTGTGTCGATTTTCTCCAATAAAAGTACACACCAGGTGAAATTGAAAATGGCGGGGCAGGAACTGTCACTTTTTGCCGAAGACATTGATTTTTCCAACGAATCGACCGAAAGGCTCACTTGTTCTTATGACGGAGAAGATATGGAAATTGGCTTTAACTCCAAATTCCTGATGGAAATGCTTTCCAATATTGACGGATCGGAAGTAAAGATCCAAATGAGCGCGCCAAACCGGGCAGGAATCCTTGTTCCGGCAATCAAGGAAAATGAAAGCGAAGATATCCTGATGCTGGTGATGCCGGTGATGATTAACCGATAAAAATTTCAAAAAATAAGATCAAGCCGGGCATTACCCGGCTTTTTTATTGAAGGTCATTTCCCAGCGCCTGTATACATAAGGTGAAATCTGGGACTGCCGGATATCCCGACTCACAATAACCTGTTGGTTTTGCGTCAGGTACCAGGAAAATTCGTATACCTGGCATTTGATTCCGGATGGAATGACTTCGACGCCGGATATGACATCGAACTGGAAGCCGTGACGCATTAATTCCAGCCGGTGGATCCGGAAACGATCCGAATTTTTCCCGATCAGGAGGCATAAAATCTGGTAATTCCGGTTGAGCTTGCCGATGGTTTGTGCGGATACGCTTTTGTTGTGTTTCCTTAAAGCTGCGTGGTATTTGTTTTTGCAGGTGTAATTACAGAAAACTTTGTCGGACCGGCCGTGAAGTTTGGAGCTGCAAACGCAGCAATGGCGTGTTTCCGGGGTAGGGTGGGTGTGCATATGTGTAAAAATTAGGTTTAAACTAAGTTAGCAATAAATTCCGGAGAAAACAAATTAAACCTGTTGAAAAGCATAAATTATCGGATTATCAACCTTTTTATTGTTGATTTTCAATGTTTTAAATATATTCCTACCACCTCCCTTCTCCCTCCTCCTGCTTTTTTTTAACAATTTCACCGAAAATCCGTTTTATTTATTGCCAGTTTAGAAAGATTCAGTAACTTTGCGCCAAATTTTAAAGGATATTTAATCAAATTTCGGAAGCATGGCGATCAGAAATACAGTAAAATCAATCACTTTAGCGTTCATGACCCTCCTGTGTGTCAACTTGTCCCTGGCGAGTAAAGCAGTTACTTCAACTGAAAACCCGGAGATCAAGGAGCACCTGGATAAGGCGCCGGCAGAATCAGCGGAACACGGAGAGAAAGAATTTGATGTAAACGAAATGATTATGCACCACATTAAAGATGCACACGAATGGCATCTTTGGGGGCCGGAGCATGGCGGCACTTCCATTTACCTGCCGATTATCCTGATTGATGGTGGATTGAAAACTTTTTCATCTTCCCATTTTTACCATGGTGAGCATAAAACTGCAGTTGACCACAAAACCCACGAGGAAGTTTCTTACGTTGCGGGTGTTGGTCCGGCGGCCGGTTATGCGATGTTCCATGAGAAAATTTACAAGTTGGAGAATGGGGTGCTGAACTTTGAGGACGGTCACGTTCATGGCGCTGTTAAGCCTTTTGATGTTTCTATCACCAAAAATGTGGTTTCCCTGCTTTTCGGGGCGCTCCTGATTTTGCTAATCATGGGTTCCGTAGCCCGTTTCTACAAAAAGAACGGTGCCGTTGCGCCG
>CBINGV010000132.1:0-10014 GCA_966250255.1 uncultured Flavobacteriales bacterium
TGATACCAATTACTTTAATACACTAATCAAATCCATGTGTTTTTTTGATTATTTTCAGTTCGAACTTAATCATGAAGCCGAGGTTAAAAAATTTTTAGAAAATACTGGATGCGAAAATGGTAAAAATTACGCATTCAAAAATATTAGTCTTCTTCAACAAGTAACTAATTCTGTCGAACCTGATGGGACACGAACTTTCCTTTTTACTCCCGAAAAGGAATTGACTCCGTTGTATGAACTGTTATCCCTAAATCTTGAGAATTACAAGCGAGATCATTTTAACTCAAAAAATTTTGTAGGATTGAAAGAATCTCCTGTTTACAAAATAAATGGTGCAAATATGTTTTCCGTAGTCAATTGGAATTTCTTTGGGAATAAAATTTATTCAGGACTTATATTTGATTTTTACAATAGATCAGGTATTAAATCGGATAAAAAAAATGACTTTGTCAATCACTATAAACCAAAGGTAGCTCAAATGGTCGAACGACATCTATTTGCTGGTTTGATCAAAGGTATTTTCGAGAAAGATCATACTACAATTCGTTTTGACGAGAAAATTGACAACCATCCCGATGCTTATATAAGAATTGGAAAACGAATTTTTTTGTTTGAAATTAAAGATGCTCTTTTTCCTTCGAGTGCTATCGAATCAAGGGATTACGAAGAAATTAAACGTGCGGTAGACGATAAATACAATCGTAATAATAAAGGCACTGGTCAGATCATCCGTCAACTTCAACATCTCAAAAATCATACATTCGAAGGGAGGTCATATGAAGAACTCAATTTGAAAGCTAGGAACTTGATTATTTATCCAATCATTATTTATACTGATCCTCATTTTGGAACAATTGGATTTGAATCATATTTGAATCAGGAATTAAAGTCTATAATCGTTAGAGAGAATTTAGAGGATCATTTTGGCAAAATATCAAGATTAGCTTTTATTAATCTCGATTTTTTTATTCAATATTTTTCGTCACTTAGAAGCCCAGAAAACAGATTGGATAAACTGATGGATTTCTATTCTCAACAACTCCAAAAAAGTGAAAGGAAATTTTCGAAATATCGAACTATAGAAAATGAGTTTAATTCGCATTTTACATTCGAGAATGTATGTCATGATCGTGTTTATGCAAAGAGACTAGATGATAATTATGTTAAAGATATATTCAGGCTACTCAATCTTCATCGTGGTTTAGATGAGTGATTATAAGAAAGAATTAAACCTTTTGCGCCCTTTTAAAATGAAATAAAAACCTAACGCCTCCCCTCCTATCAGTCTTATCGGTGTGATTCAACAATTAATTTAAGCTATTTTTTTTTCTTCAAGCGCTCAATGTCGGTGTAAAAATCCTCCTTGTTCAGAATATCATCCCCAAGTTTTGAATATCCCAGCTCAAACCAGGCTAGTGCTTTTTCATATGCTTTCAAATGCTCGTAATAATACCCCAGGGAGTAATATCCGGCGTAAAATTCCGGGTATAATACAATGGATTCTTCGGCCAGCAGATTTAACTGATCCCATTTCTTAACGGTCTCAAGCATAGAGAGCGTAAATTCCAAATCCTCCTTTCGGATTGGGAGCAGCGTATCATAGACCTCATTCAGATTTGCATAGTATTTTTTTAAGCTTGTGGCATCTATTTTTTTTATTTCTTCCTTTGAAACCGTGCTTAAATGAAACGGTGAATAGTGCTTGAAACACTGGGACAATCCTTCTTCGATGGAAATCGGGACGAGTGTTAAATGCGTTTTTTTCTCATAGTTCTCAAAATAGTACCTGTGGTCCGGAAATTCGAATCGTTCCAGTGATTTATTTAGCTGTGTGATTGTTGCTTTGTGCCCCGACAAATCGAACTCGGCAGTAGAAAGAAAAAGGAACTTTTTTAGCTTGGATTGTGTCAGCCACTTGTATGTCTTCCCGGATAAATCCCCGGGTATGTAAGGGCTAATGGAAATGAAGGCCTTGAAGGGATTTTGATCATCCAGCAGCAACAGTTGCGCAAAAGTAGCCGTAAACGAATGTCCGGCCAATATGGAATACGAAGACGTAGAAAATAATGAATCGACCAGGGGCCTGATTTCGTTTAAAAGAAAGGCTTTGAAGCGTTTTCCCGACGCTTTCAGCTCGCTTGTTTCAGCATTATAATTGCAATCGGCCCACCGGAGCGTGTCCTGATGGATCGCGACAACAATTGCCGGCATGGTTCTTTCGCACGTGGCCAAGTATTCATTGATCCCGAATACCGAACTGCCGATTCTTTCACCGTCAAGCACATAAATGGTGGGATATGTTCGGGCTGGATCATAGGAAGAAGGCAAATAAACCGTGATTTTGCGATCCGTATTCAGCTCTTTGGACTTTAAAACGATTTCCTGGGCGGTGATCGTATTGATCAACACCATAATGCCCCAAAAGAAAATCAAACCAATTTTTTTCATGGCCCAAAGGTACAATTCTGAAAAAGATAAAACTTGTAGAAATGGGACAAGGTCTATCCCAACTTCCAATAAATGTCCTCTTCCCCCATTTGATCAATTGAAGCCAATAAATCTCTTGGAGAGTATCCCGTTAGTTCCTTGAATCGATTCGTATAGTCCGATTGGTCATAATACAAGCTATATAAGGAAACCTCTGTTAACGATTTGATGCCCAGTTTTTTCATTGCATACAAGCCGTGCCTGAATTTCACCACTTTTTTATAGGTCTCGGGCGAGCAGCAGAGATGCTTCTCGAAATGTCTCAGTACTGTTTTCCTGCTCATACCCAATTTTTCAGCAATGTCTGCTACCCGGATAGTTCCTTTGCTTTTGAAGATTAAATCCAGCATACGCTTAATTGCTGCTAAACCGGAGGATGGATGATAAAGAGAAATGAACAGCTGGTCCAGCAAATCCCGTTTCCCTTCCAGGGAAGGGGCTTCCAATGCCAACTCAAAACGCTTGAAGACTGTTGAATTCCAATAGCTGAATTTGTAATTCACCGGATCGTATATCTTGGATAAATGATCCTTTAAAAAATGATTCATTCCCAGGGGATGAAAGGCAATGCCCAATTTTGTCAATTTTCCTTTCATTTCTACAGGAATTCGTTGGCTGTAATTCATCGTGAAAAATTTCCGGGAAATCGCATGATCGGCATCCATATAAATCGTTAATCCATGCCTGTAATGAGGGAAAAATTGAAAACTGCGGTGGTCGGTGCTTTCGTTTAGCTCATGGATATAATAATAGGCAATGTGTTGCGCTACCAATTCATTTTTTGGACGAATGGTGTTGAAATATTCCATGAATTAAAAAATTCATAAATATATTATTTTTAACTATCTTCACAAAAAATGAAACCATGAAATTCGCCGCTATTCTCATTTTCGCCATCATCTACCTCGCAGTTTTTGCCCTGATGTTCATTTCCATGTGGAAAATCTTCGAAAAAGCCGGGAAACCGGGCTGGGCATCCCTGGTGCCCTTTTACAACCTCTATGTCATGACGGAAATTACCCGGAAACCCACCTGGTGGTTCGGGATGATGTTCGTGCCTCTTGCAAACGCCATGTTTGCGATCATGCTGGTTAATGCTATGAGCAAGGCCTTTGGCAAAGACGAAGGCTATACGTTGGGGCTGCTTTTCCTGCCCTATGTCTTTTACCCGATCCTGGCCTTTGGCGAGGCGCGCTACATCCATGCGGAGGACACGGGCAACCCGGATTTGCTCGATGCTTAAGCTTTTATTTGTGGCCCGGGTGCGTCATTTCATCGATGATCTTTTCGATAAGCGGCGTTAAACGGGATGAAAGGTCGTTGTGTTTGTCCTGCAAGTCGATCAGCTGGCGCTCCAGGCGATTGATCTTTTCTTCGATTTTGCTGGAATTCTGTTTCATGGCAAGTTCTTTTTACCCAAGTTACGATTTATTCCGCAAAAAGGCAAACATCAGAGCTGTTTTTTCAAGGCTTCAAAATAAGCCGGCGCCAGGCGCATGCGCGAACCGTACCAGGAAAACAGCTCGCCGTCCACGTAAACGATTTTCGCCTGTGGAAACAAAAGCTGGATGTTTTTCTTGTGCAGTTCCTTAAACGGAAAAGGCTCCGAACTCAGGAAAATATAATCGGGCTGCCTGTCCCCTTGCGGCTCGCACAACGGGTAACGCGCTTCGCTGGCATAAAAATTCTGCAGGCCGAAATGCCCGAGCATATCATCGATGAAAGTGTGGCTGCCACAGGCCATCAGCGGATCGTACCAGATCAGGTAAATCACCGTTTTGGACCGGTCAAAAGCTTCGTAAGACTTAAATTTACGGCGAATTTCCTGCACCAGCTCCCCTGCCCTGTCTTCCAGCGCACAGATCCCGCCGATTTCCAGCATCATCCGGCAGGCATCGTCAACCGTGTAAATATCGCTCATCCACACCGGGGCCAGGGCGCTCAGATGGCGGATATCCTCTTCCGTGTTTTCTTCTTTGTTGCCAATAATCAGGTCGGGCTTCAGCTCCTTCACCTTCTCCAGGTCGACATTTTTGGTGCCGCCCACCCGCGTTTTGGATGAAAACCAGCTGGAGGGATGAATGCAGAATTTCGTAATGCCCACTACCCGTTCGCCCAAACCGAGATCATACAGAAATTCCGTTTGCGAAGGAACAAGCGAAACAATCCGCTGCGGGACAGCTTCCAGCCGGATTTCCCGACCCATCTGGTCGGTATAGAATTTAACCGGCATGCGTCTTTGTTTTAAATCCGATCGGTTTGCGCTTCGTGACGACTGGCGCCAAAGCGTCAATTTTTTCAAGCAAATACTGGAAAGATTCATCCAGTTTATTGTCCAGTAAGCCGATTTCCTTCTTCAGCTCCAAGTTTTCGAGGATAATGGATCGATAATGGGCAAAAGCACGCATGATCTCAATGTTGATTTGAACTGCTTTCTGTGAGGTCAGGATAGACGAAAGCATGGATACTCCCTGTTCGGTAAAAACATAGGGGGTAGTCGGTGAATACTTCAGGTTTTCGAGTCGCGGGTTCATATAAAGCAGCACGTCTTTTTCTTCCTTTGTCAGCTGGAACATAAAATCGTTTGGAAAACGATCGGGATTACGTTTCACTTGCTGCCGCAGTTTTTTGGTGTCGGTTTCATACATAGCAGCCAGGTCAGAATCCAACATCACTTTAATTCCCCTGAATTCAAAAATCAGGTTTTCAATTGAACCGAGGTAGATAGGTTTGTTCATAATCAATAAATTATGGTTAAAAATTTGAGGTGGTCACATTTTGTGACCACCTGGGTTTATTGGTTAATCAAATATAAGCATTAGAGGGACAAAAACAAGTGATTTCAGCGGAAAAAAACAGAGGTGGTCACAATTTGTGACCACCTCAATGAAAGATCAACCCTAAATAATTACCTGGTTTTAAACAAATTAACCTTTTGTTGGTTGTAAAAAAAAGGAAGGTGGTCACATTTTGTGACCACCTTCCATAAAAAGGGAGGGTGTTTTTCAGGCGATGGCCGAAATAATATCCTGTTTGGTAATGATATTGAATTTGTTTTCACCGGTTTCAACCAATACGGCAGGCGTTTCCTTGTTGATCAGCTTCGAGATCTCTTCGATGCTGGTATTTGCCTGAACCACCGGGAAAGCCTTTTGCATAATGCTTGAAATCGGTGCGTTAAGCTTGTTGTGGTCATCGATCAGCACCTGGTAGGTATGGGCATCGTCCAGGGAACCCACGAATTTGCCGTCGCGCATCACCGGGATCTGCGAAATCGAATACTTGCGCATTTTCGCAATCGCGTGCGAAACCAATTCTTCCGCATACACCGAAACGAGCGGTTCATCGGCATGGTGGGCGATCAGGTCGCTGGCCGTCTTGTTTTCCTCTTCCAGGAAACCGCGCTCGCGCATCCAGTCGTCGTTGAAAATCTTACCCACATAACGCGAACCGTGATCGTGGAACAAAACCACCACCACATCATCTTCTTTCAGTTCGTCCTTCAACTGGAGCAGCCCTTTGATGGCGGCACCGGCCGAGTTCCCTACGAAAATTCCTTCTTCGCGGGCCAGTTTGCGGGTATAAACCGCCGCGTCTTTATCGGTTACTTTTTCAAAACGGTCGATGATGTCAAAGTCCACGTTGGCCGGCAGGATGTCCTCCCCGATGCCCTCCGTGATGTAAGGGTAAATTTCGTTTTCGTCAAAAATGCCGGTTTCCTTGTACTTCTTGAAAACGGAACCATAGGTATCGATTCCCCAGATTTTGACATCCGGGTTTTGCTCCTTGAGGTATTTTCCTACCCCGGAAATCGTTCCGCCGGTACCCACTCCCACGATAAAATGCGTCACTTTTCCATCCGTTTGGTCCCAGATTTCCGGGCCTGTTTGCTCGTAATGCGCAATGCGGTTGGACAAATTGTCATATTGGTTCACATACCAGGAATTCGGGATTTCTTTGGCCAGGCGCTTCGAAACGGAGTAGTACGAACGTGGGTCGGAAGGCTCAACAGCCGTCGGGCACACCACCACCTCAGCGCCTACGGCACGCAGAATATCCATTTTTTCTTTGGACTGCTTGTCGTTCAGCACACAGATCAGTTTATAGCCTTTGATGATGCAAGCGAGCGCCAGTCCCATGCCGGTGTTCCCGGAAGTTCCTTCGATCACCGTTCCGCCCGGTTTCAGCAAACCGCTTTTTTCGGCATCTTCGATCATTTTTACCGCCATCCGGTCCTTCACGGAGTTGCCCGGGTTGGTCGTTTCCACTTTCGCGAGCACGGTCGCTTTTACCTCTTTTGTGAGTTTGTTCAATCGCACCAGTGGCGTATTGCCAATCGTTTCGAGTATGTTGTCGTATATTTTCATCACTTTATAAATCTCGGGCAAATATAGCGATTTCCTGGTGATTATAGTCCCGTTCAGAGGCATTTCAGTTTTGCACCCGGAAATCCAGGTTGTAAGTATAGCCCAGCTGCAGCGTATGGTTCCGTTCGGCTTTGATGCCATCGCCTTTCACCAGGTACTGGTTCAGGTAGCCCAGCTGAATGTTGGACCTGGAATCAAAGCGCCAGCCAAGGGCAGCGGATAAGCGGTTCTGGTCGAGGATATTTTTCCCGATTCCCTTCCCGAAACCGAGAAAAACCTCGTCGGTAAGGCTTAAAAACAAAGTCTTGTCGGCCATTTCCTTTTTATTCAGGGGAATATTCAGCAAAAGGCGGTAGCGGGCGCGCTGGCGAAACACAAATCCGGTATTCTCGAATTCATTGTGCGTATTTTTCGCCCACTGCTCCAGAAAACGCTGCTCCAGCCGGTAACGGTGCTGGATGTCCGCACGTTGGGCTTTATTCTTCAGGATAACCTGCTGCCAGATCCGGTGCTCTGTGAATTGGTGCTCAACCGGCTGATCGCCGTAAGGATAGGTCAGCACCCAGGCGTAGCCGGCTGTGTACTGGACTCCGTTTTTCGCGTAATAATCCAGGCCAAAGCGGGTTAACGACTGTTGCCAGTGCTCAAAAAAAGCGGAGCGCCGCCACTGGTATTCCGTGTGTACTCCCCAACTGTCATTGATCCGGTGGTTTCCAAGATACACTACCCAGGCGTTGGATTGCGTGGTGATTTCCTTTTGGGCCTGGGCCGTATTTATGAAAATGACTAAAAGCAGGTAAAATATTTTTTTCATCGTTCAAAATTAAGCATTGTTCACTAATTTTGCCAAAAAAATCCAATGAGCCTCATCATCTCCCCTTCTGTCCTTTCCTGCGATTTCGGCAATATCCAGCACGATGTCGAAATGATCAATCAAAGCCAGGCCGACTGGTTCCACATTGACGTGATGGACGGTGTTTTTGTGCCGAACATTTCGTTTGGTTTCCCGGTGATGGCGGCGATCAAAAAACACGCTAAAAAGCCGCTGGATGTACACATCATGATCCAAAACCCGGATGCCTATATTTCGGAATTCAAAAAACACGGGGCGGATATCCTGACTTTTCATTACGAGGCAAGTACCCATGTTCACCGGACCATCCAGGCCATCAAAGCCGAAGGCATGAAAGCGGGCATTGCGCTCAATCCCCACACACCGGTTTCCCTTTTGAGCGAAGTCATCGAAGACCTCGACCTGGTGCTGATCATGTCCGTTAACCCGGGCTTCGGCGGGCAGAAATTCATTACAAAGGCAATCAGCAAAGTAAAAGAGTTGCGCGCGATGATTGATGCCAAAAACCCGGACTGCGTGCTGGAAGTAGACGGCGGTGTGAACCTCGAAACCGGGAAGCAGCTCGTGGAGGCCGGCGCCAATGCCCTCGTTGCAGGCAGCTTCGTGTTCAACTCCGGCAACCCGGAAGAAACCATTGCAGCCCTGAAAGCGCTTTGATGCTAATCCCATAGAAAATATACCTAGACTTTAAATGTTCACGCCATATCCTTTGCGTTTAACTTCGAGCCCTTTGCGCTCAAAAAAATGCGGAACCGCAAAGCAGTTGACCTAAGCCTACTTATCCCTTACATTTGCTCCATGGAACTAAAACGCCTCACTGTTGACGATATTCCTGCCCTCCGGGAACTCGGGCGAAAAACGTTTACAGACGCCTTTGCCGCCCTCAACACAAAGGAAAATATGCGGCTTTACCTCGAAGAAGCTTATGCGCCTGAAAAACTGGAAGCCGAATTAACAGACCCGGGTTCGGAGTTTTATTTCCTGCTGCACGAAACCCGGCCCGTCGCCTACCTCAAATTGAATTCCGGCTCAGCGCAAACCGAGGCTGAATTTCAGAATTCACTGGAAATCGAACGGATTTATGTACTGGAAGCCTTCCAGGGACAACACATCGGTCAGCACTTGCTGGATTTTTGCCTGCAGCAGGCACGCGAACGTAAGAAAGACTTCATCTGGCTGGGTGTTTGGGAATATAACCACGGTGCTATCCGCTTTTACGAACGAAACGGTTTTCAACGCTTTGGCAGCCATGCCTTCCACCTCGGAAAGGATGAACAAACCGACATCCTGATGCGCCTGGATTTGGAATAAGAGCGCGCACAAGCTGCCTCAGTTTCCATACCGCAACAATCTGTATTTTATCTGCGCTTAAAATCTGCGGACATCCGCGGGAAAATAAATATATGTATTTTAGCCCTCAGAAATCAAACTGAAAATGGAACAAAAACCACAACAACTGATCATCAATTATGTCATCATAGGCATGTTGCTTACTTTTTTCGCAAGCTCACTTTCCCTTACGGTTTATAAAATAACGGAGTTCACCCTGCTTACCTGGAATTGCCCCTTTACTTTTTGTTACTTTCTTTCCGAATTCATTTCGATGTTGAGTTTTGTCTTCATTTTTATAGCCTTTGCCTTTTTTTGCACGCAAATATGACCTGGAACAGAAAACTACCCTCCGCAAGATCATCCTTTTCCTCTTCTTGGCTTACCTCCTGCTTTTGGCCCTGAATTTTCTTTATCCCTTGTATATGGAATATCGTCAAATGGATTATATAGACCGGATATACAACTATCAACGTGAAACCTATTCCGGGAAGTATACCTGGATAGGCCTGCTTTTCACCATTCTGAAATACGTGCTGACTGCCTTACTGGTGATCCGGCCTTTAACCCGGAAAAGCTAGTTTATTTTCTTTTGTTGTTTCCCGCAGACTCGCGCAGATTTTTGACGCAGATGCCCGCAGTTTTTTTTGCCATGAAGACTCAAAGACACCAGGAGGGCGCGAAGATTTTATATTTCCCCTTTACTTCCCTTTGACCATGAGAACGCTACACTTAGTTGGAGCGGGATTAGCTTCGCTGCTGCCTGCGGCGGTAAGGGGAGGATAATTCCTTATTGAAAATCATAGAAAAAAACCTATTAAAAACAAGGGGTAAGAACCTGTTGAAAACAGGTGTTTTTCATTGAATTTCAGTTGAATATGTTGTTTTTATAAAAAATAATTTTAGGTTTGAGAAAAATAATCTCTATTAAAAACAATATAAAATGCAAGTTGAGCCTATTATAAATGCTAGATTTAA
>CBINGV010000133.1:0-9927 GCA_966250255.1 uncultured Flavobacteriales bacterium
TAACCGAGCATAATACCTGCCCCATCGCTCACACGGTAGGTAATACCTCCGTATACCTGCATGTTTTTTTGCTCATTCAAAGTATGTAAGTATCTGGCGTTGATTTCTGCTGAATATTTCACCATGTCGGTACGGGCGAGCATCTGGAAGTCAAGGCTTCTTCCTTGTCCGAGGACATTGTACATGGTGTAACCACCGATCAGGAACATGTGACGTGCATTGGAGTAATTCACGTTTTTAATCTGCGCCTGGGTGAGGTGGGTTGCGGAAAGACCCACGTAGTAAGGTCTTTGGGCGTCTTTGTTACCTCTCCAGAATAAACCGAAGTTGAGGTCAAGGGCACCACCGCTGGTTGCTACCGGCAATAAAGGGTCGTTCAGGGTTGTTGGCGGTACCCACTGCGGGTCAAAACCAACGTTTACGAGGCCGAGGCCAACACCTGCACCGAGGATTCCCTGGTGAGCACCCCCGATTTGAACCGGGATATGTAAACTGTAATTCAACAAGAGGTTGTTTTGCTTCATTTCACCGATCGCATCATGGTAGAAGGAAAGGCCCGCACCCCCTGTAAACACACGCTCGAGGTTGCCTTCGAGGTTGAAGAGGAGTGAGTTAGGAGCACCGTTCACTTTGTCCCACTGGTTGCGATAAATCATGGTCGCTCCGACTCCCTGGTCCAATCCGGTAGAGCCCGGGTTGATGGACATTTTGTCGTAGATGAAGTGTGTCAATAATTTCTCCTGTTGGGCTACTGCACTGGCAGCGAGAAGCATAAAAGTTGAAATAGTAAAAATACTTTTTTTCATAAGCTGAAATTATCTTTCATTTTTGCGGTAACCGGGTTGTACGGAACTAAGATTTTAAAGTTTCACTTAAACTTTAAATTTAAAACAGCACAAACCAAATCCTCCTGGTTTACATATAGTTAGCCAAGCAGAAAATTAAAAAACTCCCTGCAATTGGGCACTAAGATACGATAAAATCTTAATAAAAAACGATTTTGCGAATTTTTTTTAGATTTTTTCAGCCCTTCAGACTAATTTCTGATAGGTTTTCCACCAGAGGTTTGGCATCTCATTTTGCATGGCGGCCTGGTAATCTTCAAAATTGCAGGGTACAAGGTGGTGACGCTCATATTTTACGCCATTTTTAGGGGGGAAAGGGACTTCCATCCACCAGCGGTTTGATTTGGGACTTTTGTAAAAAACAAGGTCGTTGTCGTAGCCTTCCAGGTGAACGTTGAATTTGGTATAGTCGCGCTTGGTGCCGATCGGGAAGTCGCCTTTGCGCTGGGCGAAACCGTCCATAAAATACCAGAGAATTTCGGCAATCAGCTTATTGTTTTTGGGTAACAGATCGTTGGGAATCAGGTTGAAGATGCCTAAAACGGCCAGCTTGTCGCTAATGCCGGCATATTTGGCAACCTGGCAAAGCTGATGGGCAAAAAAGCCGTTCGGCAAACCTTCTTCCGCTTCATAATCGGAGGAGCGGATGCTGTCCAGGTCGAGGCTCAGGATGTCCGTGTTGCGCAGTAAAGGCTCGGCTATTTTAAAATCGGCGTTGAACTCCCCGAGGCGGCACACATCGAAATAGAGCTTTTCGAAGAGGTCCATTTCGGATTTTTTTACGTAGGGAGCCTGGATGCCGATCGTGCTGACATTAAATAAATAGCAGGGACGATGCATCATGATCTGGCTGATGTAACCGTCGGGACGAACCTGGTCTTCCGGGTCGCCCAGGTCAAAGCGGTAGTCAACCGTGGTGAGGTTAACCATTTGCTCGAGCTGCTGGTAAGCCTGGTAAAGGCCAAAAGTCAGGTCTTGCGAACCGCCGAGCACAACCGGTAGAATGTTGTGTTTGACGAGCTCTGCAATAACTTGGCTCAAGGCAAAATAGGTATCCCTGATTTCATTCCCGGGCGCTATAATGCCCAGGTCGTAGATGTTAAAATTCCATCCTTCGCCGGTATTCAGGCTGCAAAAGGCATCGTACCAGGCGCTTTCGTTTTGCCCCGGATTTTGCCTGTTCCCGTTCCTGTATTCGGGGCAGGAAATCAGGGCAATGCTGTTTTTCTCCAACTCCGGGAAATTGCCTTCGCTATGGGCTATAATTTTTTGGCTTAAGCGCTCTTCCAGGGGTAAAACCTGGCTTTCCCGTGCTTTGAAATAAATGGAAATATCTTTCATGGATACAGAATATCAATTCAAAGTTAGGGAGAAAAGAGGTGCGAAACAGGGGGATGTCCGGAACTTTTCAAACGCCGGACGTTTATAACCCGAAGCGATTTAATTTGTACTTTTGGAGCGAAAGCAGTTAGCATGATTAAAATACTCATTACCGGATCGAATGGTTTACTGGGGCAGAAACTGGTGAAGCAGTGCCTTGAAAAGAATATCGTTTTCCTGGCAACTTCGAAGGGTGAAAACCGGAACCCGGATTGCCCGGCCACCCATTATTTCCCGATGGATATTTGCAATAAGCTGGAAATTAACCAGGTTTTCCTGGCCTTTTACCCAACGCATGTAATTCATACGGCAGCCATTACCAATGTCGATTATTGTGAATTGAACCGGGAAGAATGCGAGGAGGTCAATATGCTTGCAACACATTACCTGTTTGATGCGGCTCAACGGCATCACGCCCATTTTTGCCTGCTTTCAACCGATTTTGTATTCGATGGCGAAAAAGGAAACTATGCGGAAAATGATCCTGTTAACCCGCTCAGCTTTTATGCGGAATCCAAGGTGAAAGCGGAGCAACTTCTTTTGAATTCGAATTATGCGAAGTGGAGCATTGCCCGGACAATTATCGTGTTCGGCCAGGCAAACAATATGTCGCGCAGCAACCTGGTGCTCTGGGTGTATGACTCGCTAAAGGCCGGGAAAAAAATCCAGGTGGTGACCGATCAGCTGCGCACCCCGACCTGGGCGGACGACCTGGCCCTGGGCTGTATCGCTATTGTGGAAAAAGATAAAACCGGAATTTTTCACCTTTCCGGCAAAGAAGCCGTCACGATGTATGACTTTGCCCTGATGGTAGCCGATTTTTTCCAGCTGGATAAAAACCTGATCAGCCCGATTACTTCCGAAAGCCTGAATCAACCTGCGAAGCGCCCGCCAAAAACCGGCTTCGATATCAGCAAAGCCCGTAAAGAGCTCGGCTATGAGCCGATTAGTCTGAAAGAGGCATTGGGGCTGTTTGAGCTGGGTGAATAAACAGATCCTGGAACGCAAAGACCGCGAGGTTTACGCAGAGCTCGCAAAGGATAAAGTGATTCAAAAACATTGCTACCCTTGTGTCTTCTCTACGCGCTCTTTGCGAAACCTTATGTATACGTTGCGTTACAAAAAAATCTTTGTGTCACTCTGTGTCTTCGTGCCTTAGTGGCTAAGCAACCTGCTTATTTCGGAAGAACAGGAAATAAACCGGGAAGCCGCTCAGGATAAGCACGATGCTCCAGATCGTGTCTTCGAAGGTAAAAACAGCCAGGCTCACGCAGATTAGTACGGCAAATAACAAATAAAGGATCGGGACCACCGGGTAGGCGAAGGCTTTGTAAGGCCGTGGCTGGTCGGGATGTGTTTTGCGTAGGCGGAAAAGCCCGGCAATGGTCACAATGTAAAAAATCATCGAGCCGAAGGTGGCAAATTTGATCAGTATCCCATACGAACCGGAAAAACAAAGCAGGATCGCCCAGATTCCCTGCAGCCACATCGCCCAGGCCGGAACACCGAAACGGTTCAGTTTGCTGGCGTTTTTGAAGAACAGGCCGTCTTTTGACATGGCGTAAAACAAGCGCGAGCCGGCCATGATCAAGCCGTTGTTGCAACCAAAGGTGGAAATCATGATCAGGGCAGCCATCAGGAGGTTGGCCACATTTCCGAAGAGCATGTAAGCAGCCGAAGTTCCGACGCGATCAGAACTGGCAAATTGGATGCCCGTGGACTCAACAGCTTCCCGTGTGTAGACGAAATTTTCAGCGCCGGGGCTTCCTTTCAAAGGTAAAAGTCCCAGATAGGCCACATTGGCGAGAATGTAGAGTATCGTTACAACAAAGGTGCCCAGGAAAAGTGCGCGCGGCAGGTTGCGTTCGGGGTTGCGGATATCACCGGCGATGAAGGTTACGTTGTTCCAGGCGTCGGAGGAAAAAAGCGAGTTGATGATCGTGGTGGAGATGGCAATCAACAGGGCGATCGGTGTCAGGCTTTCTACCCAGGTAGCGGATGAATCGCCTTTCATGTAAGTTTTACTGGCGTCCCACAAGTTGCTGAAATTTTCATCAAAATAGCCGGATTTGACGCCGACAA
Source organism: uncultured Flavobacteriales bacterium (assembly GCA_966250255.1). Lineage (GTDB taxonomy): Bacteria > Bacteroidota > Bacteroidia > Flavobacteriales_D > Crocinitomicaceae > M2408. Next base: position 4,308 of record CBINGV010000133.1, read on the forward strand.
TGATCCCCGCAATAATCAGGATCGAAAGGGCAATGAGCTTGGAGCTGGTGAAAACGGCCTGCACGATTTTTCCGTACTGGATCCCGCGCGCATTTAGCAGGGTCAGGACCAGGATCACCCCAACGCCCACAAAATTCGCCCCGTTAATATCAACGCCGGCGTAAGAGAAAATCGTTTTATCGACCAAGACAGGAAAAAACACCCCGGCAAATTTCCCGAAAGCCACACCAACCGCAGCGATCACACCGGTTTGGATCACCATAAAAACGGTCCATCCGTATAAAAAAGACGGCAATTTCCCCCAGGCTTCCTTGATATAAACGAATTGTCCGCCGGCCTTGGGAAACATCGCTGCCAGTTCGCCATAGCTTAGCGCCCCGAAAAGGGTAATCACTCCCGTTAGCAGCCAGGTTACCAGGAGCCAGCCAGAGCTGCCCAGGTCGCGGGCCATCGCCGACGAAACGATAAAGATCCCGGATCCGATCATACTTCCTGCGACCAGGAAGGTGGCGTCCAGTAAGCCGAGTGATTTTTTGAGTTCCTGTTTTTCCATGTTCTGAAAAGAAAAAATCCTGTCTCGCAAGAAACAGGATTCGTTATTTTAAGTGTTTTTTATTCTTTGTTCGATTCTTCCGAATCACCATCTACATCATGGCCTGTAATGGCTTCGTCCAGGTGATAATGGTTCAAATGACTCTTTCTTCTGCTGTAGGCGAAGTAAATGATTATTCCGAGGCCTAACCAGCTTAATGAAAGCAATTGAGCGTCCAGGCTTAAATTCCACATCAGGTAAATATTGATCAAAATACCACACACTGCAATCACAGGTAAGGCAGGAACTTTGAATGTTCTTGGAAGATTCGGCTCTTTGATCCGCAATACCCAAACGGCGATGCAAACCATCATAAAGGCGAACAAGGTTCCAAAGCTGGTCATATCTGCCAGTTTATTGATCGGTGTGAAAGCAGCTACGGTTGCGATTACAACTCCCAAAATCATCAGGTTGCGCTGAGGGGTTCCGGAAACCGGGTTAATTTTTGAGAAAACGCTCGGGATCAGGCCGTCTTTCGCCATTCCGAGGAAAATTCGGGATTGCCCCATGATCATCACCATCAATACGGAAATCAAACCGACAGTTGCGGCAATTGTAATCAGGTAACTTGCCCATTTTTGTCCGGCGATGTCAAAAGCATAAGCTACCGGGGCTTTGATTGCGTCCGGGTACATTCCCTTCGGATCAAAATCCTGGTAATTCATCATTCCCGTTAAAACAAGCGATACCAAAATATAGAGAAAGGTACAAATCAATAAGGAGGCCACAATGGCAAAGGGTACGTCTTTTTTCGGGTTGATGGCCTCACCGGCCTGTGTTGAAACGGCGTCAAAACCTACATAGGCGAAGAAAATTGCTGCTGCGCCGGAGATGACACCGGTTATCCCATAAGCGCTGTGAGATGTTCCTTCATGCATGATTTGTTTTACGTCCGGAATAAACGGAGACCAGTTGGCCATATTGATGAAAAATAAACCGGCGATGATCACGAACAATACAGCCGATACTTTTAAAATAACGATAAAATTATTGGCTTTTGCAGCACCTTTTGTGCCCCGCACCAAAATGGAAACAACGAGTATTACAATTAAGAAGGCCGGTAGATTCATGGAAAACCCTGATCCTGTGTAGCTTGCCGGGTCGGTTGTTAGCCATTCGGGTAGCACAATGCCGAACATTTTAAGTAGTTTGTTGAAATAACCCGACCAGGAAACGGCAACCGTCATGGAGCCCATGGCATATTCGAGAACGAGCCCCCAGCCGATGATCCAGGCCAAAACCTCACCGATAGTACCGTAAGCATAAGCATAAGCAGAACCTTCTACGGGTAAAATAGCAGCAAACTCAGAATAACATAAGGCTGCAAAAATACAGGCGATACCTGCAATGACAAAGGAAAGTGCCAATGCTGGTCCTGCATGATAGTAAGCTCCCGTTCCGGTTAAAACAAAAATTCCACCGCCAATAATAGCTCCAACGCCAATTGCGGTTAAACTCCATTTCCCCAAAACCCGTTTGAGTTCACTTTTCTTCATGTCCGCTTCAAAAGCGGCAATGGGTTTTTTTCGCCAGATACTACCTGCCATAAGTTTCGTTTTAAGTTTGAATTTGGCGGTAAATATAATTATTTTGTTTAATGTGCTATTACCTTTAATATGCTAATGTGCTAATATCATGTGTTAACCGGTTAATAAGTGAATACAGGGTGTCATGATTAACACCTGATTGCCGTATCAGAAAAAAATGTAAATTAGCCTGGATTAAACCCGGACTGAAAATGGATAACCCGCTGAATTTCTCCAAACGCTCGCGCCGAGCCACCCTGATTTTTGTTGGATGTTTCCTGGGCATTGTACTGGTGCCCCGGGTGATCGGATTTTTCAGTATGCCGCCCCGGCTGAGCTTTACCCAGACCGATTTTGAGAAAAAGGAATTCAAAAAGCGGAGCTATGGCAGTTACGGGCGTTCATCTTATTCTAAAAAAGGCTTTAACACACCTCCGGCCAAATTTGATCCCAACCAATATGCTCCGTCCGACTGGATGAACCTCGGCCTGAGCCAGAAACAGGCCGATCTTGTTGTTCGTTTCGGGAAGCGCGGGTTTTACTCGCACGAAGATTTGCGCAAGGTCTTTGTGATTTCCGACCGCTTTTTTGAAGTGATCAAAGATTCCCTGGTCTACCCGCCGAAGCCCGAAAAGCGAACGGTGAAAACCGAGGACCTGAAATACGAGCAGATTATTGAAATTAACACGGCATCGGAAGAAGAGCTGGTGGGGCTTCCGGGGATCGGGACCTTTTTTGCCCGTAATATCATCAAAACCCGGAATGCGCTTGGAGGTTTTGTGAATAAACAGCAGCTGCTGGAAGTCTGGAAATTTACCCCCGATATGCTGGCGCAGATCGACGATAAAATTGAAGTCAATGCGCGCAATATCCGTCAGTTCAATATCAACACAGCTACCGTTGATGAGTTGAAGCTTCACCCTTATATCCGCTGGAAGATAGCGAACTCGATTGTAAAAATGCGCATCCAATTAGGCGGTTATCAAAAAATTGAAGATATTCGCAGATCGGTTTTGATTGATGAAGCTTTGTTTTTGAAGCTGAAACCGTATTTAACGATTTGATTATGATTGAGCAGGCTATTAAAAATGTAATCCGCGATGTGCCGGATTTTCCGAAAGAAGGGATCATCTTCAAGGACATCACACCGATTATGATGGACCCGAAATTGTCGCAGGAAATCATCGACCACCTGGTGACTATATATAAGGACAAAAACATCGACACAGTGGCCGTGATTGAACGCCGCGGTTTTTTATTCGGTTATCCTTTGGCGATCCGTTTGGGGGTGCCCTTTATCCTGATCCGCAAAAAGGGGAAGCTTCCTTATAAAAAGACGTCCTACGATTATGCGCTGGAGTATGGGGTTTCAACAATTGAAATGCATACGGATGCGGTGGAGTCCGGCGACCGGGTACTGGTCCACGATGATTTGCTGGCAACCGGCGGTTCGGCGGAAGCTGCAGCTGAGCTGATCCGGCAGTGCGGCGGTGAAGTGGCGGCATTCAGTTTTTTGGTCAGCCTGGAGTTTTTGAACGGTACGGATAAGCTGAAAAAATACACAGGTGATATCGAAGCGCTGGTGAAATATTAAATTTTTGCAAGAAATTCACGCAATTCTTTGGATTTTCAAAATAATAGCGTACATTTGCAACCCGAATTTGACCGCGTAAGCAGAAACGAAGTTAATTTAATTTAAATAAAAATATGTTAATAGTTCCAGTAAAGGAAGGCGAAAACATCGAAAGAGCCCTCAAGAAGTACAAGAAAAAATATGACAAAACCAATGTCATGAAAGAGCTGAGATCACGCAAAGAGTTCGTGAAGCCGTCTGTTGTTGACCGTCAGCAAAAAATTCGCGCGGTTTACCGTGAGAAAATGAATTCTGCGGAACAATAGTATTTCTATTTCGGAACTTTTTTTGAAATGATACGTTGAAGGAGTCTATATGACTCCTTTTTTTGCGTCTGAAAGTTTCCGGAATTACCTGCTCACCGAGCGGCGTTACTCCCTCCATACGGTTGGGGCTTACATGCTCGACCTGGAGCAGTTTTCGGAGTTTGCAGGCCTGGATAGGGAAGAGGATTTCCGGGAAGTGAATTACCAGCTGGTCCGTTCCTGGATGGTTCACCTGCACGATAAAAGCTACGATAACAAATCCATCAATCGAAAACTGGCCACGCTCCGCACGTTTTTCCGTTTCCTGATGAAAGCCGGGAAGGTTGATAAAAACCCGGCCGCAAAAGTAACAGGGCCAAAGCAAAACAAAAGGCTTCCGGTTTTTGCAAAAGCATCCGAGCTGGAACAAGAGCGGCTAACACAGCTGTTTCCGGAGGGCTTCACCGGTCTCCGCGACCGGCTCATGTTTGAGCTGTTTTACCAAACAGGGATTCGTTTGAGTGAGCTGATCAACCTGCAGGAAGAAAGCGTGGGGCCGGGCTCAATTAAAGTGCTGGGTAAGCGCAATAAAGAACGCATCATCCCGATTTCTGAAAATTTAACAGAACTTATAATTCAGTATAAAAAACTGAAAATCAATAATTTATTTGACACAAAAGAATTGATTTGCCTGGACAACGGAAAGAAAGTTTACCCAAAATTTGTTTATGGTAAAATTAATCACTATCTTAGCTTGGCGACAAGTTTGGATGTAAAGAGTCCGCATGTTTTACGGCATACCTTTGCAACTCACATGTTGAATAACGGTGCAGGATTGGAAACACTGAAGGACATATTAGGTCATAGTAGTCTCGCTGCAACGCAGGTTTACACCCATAACTCGTTTGCTCAGTTAACCCATATTTATTCATCCGCCCATCCGCGTGGGCATAAAAAACAATAGCCATGGAAATCAAAGTTCATTCAGTGCATTTTTCTGCAGACAGAAAATTGGTCGACTACGTTAACGAAAAAGTTAACAAATTAGACTTGTTTTTTGATAATATCGTTGCAGGGGAAGTTTTTCTTCGTTTGGATAAAACGAGTGACAAGGAAAATAAAATTAGTGAGGTGAAGCTCTTGGTTCCCGGCAAAGAATTATTCGCCAAAAAACAATGCAAAACTTTTGAGGAAGGGGTTGCTTTGGCGGTAGAAGCGCTGAGAAAACAGGTTGAGAAGAAAAAGAAAGTAATGGCTGACCTGAAATAAATCCATCACATCATTTTGAGCCCGGATCTTCAAGCAAGTATCCGGGCTTTTCATTTTAGTTAACTGACAAAGAAATGCAGTGTCTCCGGGCATCAATCAGGGAGTGGATTAATTTTTTTCAAAAAAACGATTTCCCTAACCGGGTGATTTATAAGGAGTAATTTGTTTGTCTCCTGTTTTTTTTGGATTTTTTTTCAAAAAAGACTTGGTGATAAATAATTTATTCATACATTTGCAATCCCAAACGGGAAAAAATTAGCGCAAAACAGCGCAAAACGTTCTTTAAATAATAACTTCAATGTGCCGGTGTAGCTCAGTTGGCTAGAGCAGCTGATTTGTAATCAGCAGGTCGGGG
>CBINGV010000134.1:0-9881 GCA_966250255.1 uncultured Flavobacteriales bacterium
TATTCCTCCGAAATTTGTAACGAAATCATTGTGGGCTATACCCGTAAAAATGAGTTGAGCCTTGATTTTTCATTGGATGGCAACAACCAGATCACTTCCTGGGTTGAAACCGACGGCGAGGTCAGCGGCATCAAATGGTACCTCAACGAGCAGTTGCTTTCGGAAGAAATGACACTTTCAACCATACTGCCGGCAGCTTTCAACCAATTGCGCGCCGAAATCACCTTTGCCGACGGCTCGCGCCGGATCCGCAACGTGATGGTGGACGGCACCCATTCCGAATGCTCGATCGAGGATTTCGCCAAAATCGAAAAATACGATAACCTGAGCTGGGATTATAAGCTGCGCCTCAACATCAAGCACAACGGCAAGGAATATTCTTCCATGAACGTGGACAACAGTTCGGGCTCCGTACAGGTCAACTCCATAAAATACTATGGCGTTGACCCGAAAGGCAACCCGGTTTACCTGCTGAAAGGCGTATTGAATGCCAAAGTAAAAACCAAGACAACCAACGATATCCTGGACGTGAAGCTAAATATTTCCTGGGGCCTTGGTTTGAAATAATATTTTAGTACATTTGTTTAAATTTTAAAATCGCCTATGAAAAAATTAATACTCGCTTGTACTTTTTTTACCGCCTATTCCCTTCAAGCTCAAATCACCATTACGACGAATGATCTTCCTGAAGCCGGGAGCCAGTCGGTGAATCTCCTGGAGCTGAATTTCGGCGGAATTTACCCGGGCGATCCGGGCGAAAACCAGGTGTATGATTTTTCCGGTTTCCAGAATAACGGAGAAGACACAATATTCTACCTCGACCCGGCAGAAACCGCCTACGGCTCCTACTTTCCGAATTCAACCATAACACGCTACCTGAGCTCGGATTCCAGCCATGCTTTTATGGTGGAAAGCACAAACAAGCTGGAGATTGAAGGTTTGGTGATGTCGGTTCCGGTCAGTACGGAAAAAGCCATTGCACAATCTTCCGACCCGATTACGCAGTTTACGTTCCCGATGAGCTATGAAACGGCTTTTGATGACGAGGGAGCATTCAGTACAAACAGTATTTATTTCCACCAGGAGCTTTCACCGGATCCGTACACTTATTTTGACTCGGCACGGGTGAATATTACGTACGACCGCAGCTCGCTGGTTGACGGCTGGGGAACCCTGATGACCCCTTTCGGGACATCTTTCAGCGTATTGCGCCAAAAAATCGACGACATTACCGTTTATTCCCCGGAGTTTTACGTGATTTATGTCGACACCATTTTCGGCACGCCGGTAACCATTCCCTTGGGTTGGCAAACGATCCCGGGCTTTGAAATGACCGATACGACAAGCACGTATTATTATATGGCTAACACGGACAGCGGCTTCCCGCTGGTACTTGCCGAAATCCAGCAAAACAACACCGGGTCTACAACCAGCGCAGAATATGCAAAACTGCCTTACGCTGCCCTAAACGAGTTGAGCCTCTCCAACGTATTTATGTTCCCGAATCCGGCTACAGACCACGTAGAGCTCAAATCGCCGGTACGCCTTGAACAGGTAAAAATGCTTGCTGCCGACGGAAAAGAAGTCTTCAGCACAGCCATCAACTCCAATGCACTTACGATTGACCTGTCAGGTTATGCCACAGGACTCTATACCCTGATCATTGATACCGAAAAGGGGCGCGAGGTAAAACGCGTAAACAAATTATAAGATTTTATTAACTCGAACAACTACTTTCGAAAACAAGGCCCCCGATCAAAATCGGGGGCTTTTTTGTTTATGTTAGCCACCAATTACAAACATAATTCATTCGTGACATTCGTGCAATTCGTGGCCTTTTTCTTGAAGCCTAAATTTACCACTGATAGTTTCCCTGAAAACGGCTTCCAAACCAAAGATTTTCCTTAATTTTGCGGGTAAATTTTTTGCTATGTCCAAAATCACCACCCTCAACGAATTTATCCTTGACCGCCAGGCGGAGTTTCCCTTTGCTACCGGCGAGCTATCGCGTTTGCTGAACGACATTGCAATCGCTTCCAAAATCGTATCGAATGATGTGCGCCGCGCCGGTTTGGTGGACCACATTCTCGGGGCGCAGGGAGAAACCAATGTCCAGGGGGAGGAACAGCAAAAATTAGACGTCGTGGCCGATGAGCAATTCATTAAAATGTTCCGTTTCGGCGGTGAAGTTTGCGGCATTGCGTCTGAAGAAAATGATGATTTCATGGCCTTCGAGGGCGAACAGGCACAAAAAGGCAATTATGTGGTGCTTTTCGACCCGCTGGATGGTTCATCCAATATCGATGTGAATGTATCCATCGGGACGATTTTTTCCATTTACCGCCGTGTTTCTCCGAACGGAACACCGGCTGTACTTTCCGACATGCTGCAGGAAGGGACGAAACAGATTGCGGCAGGCTATGTCCTTTACGGTTCTTCCACGATGCTCGTCTATACGACCGGTCATGGCGTGAACGGTTTTACCCTCGATCCGTCGATTGGCGAATACTGCCTTTCGCACCCAAATATGCGCATGCCGGAAACGAGCCGCCTCTATTCGATGAATGAAGGGAATATTGACATTTCCCACCCGGGAATCCAGGATTATATCAAATACTGCCAAGGCGAGGAAAAAGCAACAGGCAGACCGTATTCCGGGCTCTACATCGGCTCATTGGTCTCAGATTTCCACCGGAGCCTGATCAAAGGATGAATCTACATCTACCCGGCCGTGCCTTCCTCTCCGAAAGGAAAACTGCGCTTGCTCTATGAATGTAACCCGCTTGCTTTTGTGGCCGAACAGGCCGGCGGACTGGCTACCACAGGCTATGAGCGCATCCTGGAAATCAAACCGACGGAACTGCACCAGCGTGTGCCTTACATCGTCGGTTCTAAAAAAATGGTCCAACAATTATTAAACTGCATCCAAGAAGCCGACGCACGCAACTAAAATGGATTTAAAAGCATTCAAAGCCTTATTTTCCGGACTACAACAAATTGACCAAAGCGCGGGACAACTCCGTTTCAGCGGAACAAAAATCCATTGGAAGGGAATCGCTTTTTCTGCCCGTGCCCTGGCTGCATCGCAATTGGCGGGACAGGTGCCCGGCAATCATTTGTTTGTCCTGACCGACAAGGAAGAAGCGGCTTATTTCCTGAATGACTTGCAAAACCTCTTCCCGGAGGAAAAACACATTTTATTTTACCCGGCTTCGTACCGCACGCCTTACCAGTTTGAGGAAACCGACAATGCCAATGTCGTATCGCGCGCCGAAGTGCTGGAAAAAATCAACAATGGCTCCAATGCCTGGATTGTGACTTATCCGCAGGCGCTGTTTGAAAAAGTCCCTACCCAGCGGAAGCTGACGAAGAATACGCTGCGCGTGGAAAAAGGCAAAAGCTATTCGCTCGATTTCATGAATGAGTTATTGCTGGAATACCATTTCGAGCGGGTTGATTTTGTTTATGAACCGGGGCAATTTGCGATCCGCGGGGGAATTGTAGACGTTTTTTCCTATTCAAACGATTTGCCCTTCCGCATCGAGTTTTTCGGCGATGAAGTGGATTCCATCCGGACCTTTGACCCGGTAGATCAGCTTTCGCAAAAAACGCACGATTTTTTCAATATCATCCCGAATGTCCAGGGCAGCTTTTTGCAGGATGACTTTACTTCTTTCCTGAATTTCCTGGGCCAGAATGCCACGCTCTGGCTTTCTTCCCACAACATGGTGAGCAGCGTGCTCGGGCGGGAATACGACAAAGCTGTCAGCATTTATGAAGGCCTGAACCATACCGTAAAGCAAACGATCCCCGATACGCTTTACCTGCATAAAAAGGAATGGGAAAAGGAGATCAAAGCTTTTAATGTGATCGAATGGGGCCCGGATTATGCGTTTAAAGCAGACCTGGAAATCCAGTTCACCGTTCAGGCGCAACCGGTTTTCAATAAAAATTTCGAGCTTTTCCGGGATGATCTCAGTGCCCGGAAAAAAGCGGGTTTCACCAACCTGTTTTTCTCCAACCAGCCGAAACAGGTCGAGCGTCTTTACACCATTTTTGAAGATATTTCTCAAAATCCGGGTCAGAAAGACTTTGATTTTATCCCGATGAACCTCGCTTTGCATGAGGGCTTCATCATCCCGGAGCTGAAACTGGCCTGTTATACGGACCACCAGGTTTTTGAGCGTTATCACCGCTTTAAACTGAAGGATGGCTTTACACATGCCAAGCAGGCTTTAACCCTGAAAGAGATTTACAACCTGCAGAAAGGCGATTATGTGACGCATATCGACCATGGCGTGGGCCAATTTTCGGGTTTACAGACCATTGATGTCAACGGGAAACCACAGGAAGCCATCCGCCTGATTTACAAGGACGGCGATGTTTTGTATGTCAGCATTCACTCCCTGCACCGGATCTCCAAGTTTACCGGCAAGGAAGGCTCTGTCCCGAAGATGAACAAACTCGGTACGCAGGCCTGGACCACCCTCAAAAACAAGACAAAAACCAGGATCAAGGAACTCGCCTTCGACCTGATTCAATTATATGCCAAGCGCAAGAGTCAGCCGGGTTTTGCTTTTTCGCCGGATACCTATTTACAGGATGAGCTGGAAGCTTCTTTTATGTATGAAGATACGCCCGACCAGGTAAAATCAACCCAGGCGATTAAGGAAGACATGGAATCGTCGACCCCGATGGACCGGTTGGTTTGCGGCGATGTGGGCTTCGGGAAAACCGAATTGGCCATCCGCGCGGCCTTTAAAGCGGTTACCGATAGCAAACAGGTCGCCGTGCTGGTCCCGACTACGATTTTATGCCACCAGCATTTCCGGAGTTTCAGCGAACGCCTCAAGGATTTCCCGGTGAAAGTAGATTACATCAACCGTTTCAAATCGGCGAAACAGGTGACGGAAACCCTCAAAAAAGTAGCTTCGGGGGAAATCGACATCCTGGTTGGAACGCACAAGATCGTGGGTGAAAAGGTCAAATTCAAAGACCTCGGCCTGATGATCATTGACGAGGAACAAAAATTCGGCGTTGCCGTGAAAGATAAGTTGAAAACCCTGAAAACAACGGTTGATACGCTTACGCTCACCGCCACGCCAATTCCGCGGACTTTGCAGTTTTCCCTGATGGGTGCACGCGATTTGAGCATTATCAATACACCGCCACCGAACCGCCAGCCTGTTTTGACGGAAATTATCCAGTTTAACGAGGAAATAATCCGGGATGCGATTGCCTATGAAGTTTCGCGGGGCGGACAGGTTTTTTTCGTGCACAACCGCCTGCAAAACATCCGGGAGGTTTCGGGCATGATCCAGCGGCTTTGTCCCGGAGTGCGTGTAGCCATCGGCCACGGGCAAATGGATGGCGCGCAGCTCGAAAAGATCATGCTGGACTTTATCCAGGGCGATTATGATGTGCTGCTGGCCACCACCATCATCGAATCAGGCATTGATATTTCCAATGCGAATACGATCATCATCAATAATGCGCATAATTTCGGGCTCAGCGACCTCCACCAGTTGCGCGGGCGCGTGGGCCGTTCGAACAAAAAAGGGTTCTGCTACCTCATCGCCCCGAAATTCCACGAAATGACCACGGAGGCCCGCAAACGCCTCGAAGCGCTGGTGCAATTCTCCGATTTGGGTTCCGGTTTCAACATTGCGATGAAGGACCTCGATATCCGGGGAGCGGGTAACCTGCTTGGAGGCGAACAAAGCGGGTTTATTGCCGATATCGGTTTCGAAATGTACCAGAAAATCCTGAATGAAGCCATGGACGAATTGCGTGAAACGGAATTCAAAGACCTGTTTGCGGAGCGCAACACCGATCAGTTTACTTCCTTCGTTAAAGACTGTGTGATCGAAACCGACCTGGAAATACGCATCCCGGATGATTACGTGAACAACGTAGCCGAGCGCCTCAGCCTTTACCAGCAGCTGGACAACCTGGAAAACCGCGAAGCGCTGGACAAGTTCGCCCTGACTTTGATTGACCGTTTCGGGCCGCTCCCGCGCTCCGTGAAGGAATTGTTCAAATCTTTTGAATTGCGCTGGCTCGCCGAAGAAGCCGGCATCGAGAAGCTGGTGATCAAATCGTCTTCTATGGTTTGCTACTTCGTGTCGAACCCGCAGTCTCCGTTTTACGATTCGGAAGCTTTCCAAAAAGTATTGAAATACATCCAAAGCAACCCGAAAGACTGTAAGCTCAGTGAGAAAAACGACAAATTACGCCTGCTTTATTCGAATATCCTGACGATTGACCAGGCTTATAAACGGTTGGGGGAATTGAGAATGGAGAATTGAGAATGGAGAATTTGCTAATAAGTTAATATGCTAATTGGATAAGAAAAACATTAACTCATTAACTCATTAACTCATTAACTCATTAACTCATTAACTTATAATTACATTTCCGTACAAATCTCTATTAAAAAGCCATCCGGATCGCGGACATAGGCCACGACTTGTCCCCAGGGCTTGGTTTTGGCTTTTTCAACGAGTGTGGCGCCGGCATCGAGGGCTTGCTGTACCGTTGCTTCGACATCTGTTGCAGTAAAGCCGATTTCGATCCCGAAGGGTTTATGTTTCAGGTCACTTTCAAGAAAACCTTGCGACAAGTTGGACCCAGCCAGCTCAAGCGAAGCAAAGGAAAGCGTTGTTTCACCGGATAGTAATTCGGCGTACACATTTTCGGGAGCGATGAATTTACGCTTCATCCCGAAGGCTGTTTCATAAAATTCAACGGTTTTGACGACGTCCCGGACGTAAAGAATGGTGTATTTGAAGCGGATCATAAGGTTAAATTAAGCGGTTTTAGGCTTGCGTCTTAAAATGAGCGCACTGATGAGGGCCACCAGTAAAGCTATCGGGAGCACTTCCGAATAGGTGATCAGGGTGACAAAAAAGGGACTTTTGTACATCTGCTTAAAGCTGGCCATTTCTTTCATTTTTAGCCCCAGTTCATTCGCTGTAGCCCCGGCCCGGGAAAGCTCGTTGAGCACATGCTGTGTGTATTTATCGATGAAATCGGGTACAAAATTGTAATACAGGATCAGCCAGACGATGACGTAAACCGTGCAGGCATAAAGCGCTGTCAAAACACCGAGTCCCAAAGCCCGGCCAAAGGAAATAAAACCGCCGTGACTTTTCCTGTAGTTGCGGATCCCGAAAAAGATCAGGGAAAACATGAGCAGCATGACGCCATATCCCAGGATTTCGTTGCTGTGAAAATTAGGATCGTCGTAACAGAGGTAAAGCATGTAACCGAGATTGAGGCACATAATCAGCGCCAGCAGGCTACCGTAAAGCAGGATATTTTTGAGCATGTGTTTGATTTACTTCTCAAAGATAAAAATTTGAGCGAAAGGCTGCAACAATTTTAAAAGTTGAATTCCGTCTTTAACTCCCTGATTTTTGTTGTCCACATTGTATTTTTTTTACACACCCGAACATTGCCCGGTTTATTCAGAATGTAGCGAATCAGCTTCATTTCACTATCATTTAACAATATCCCTTCATTCCTTAACCTTGCTAAACCCCATACACCGTAAAATTGCTTTTCCGTATTGGCTGACTGGAGCCATTTCAACAAGCTTACACGGTCTTTTTGTGCAACTATTTTTTCTATATCCTTGATTTCTTTTCTTTTGTTAATCCCACTACCGTCCACACAACTTTCACCGAATGAAATATAGTCAACAAACAATTCATTTTCATTTAGCTCAGCCTGGTAATGCCTTTGAAATACCTGTGCAAACTCCTCAAAGTCCTGCTGATCTTTATAGGAAAACAGACTTTGAAAATAAGGCTGCCAATCACCATCCACCATTTTCATCCTCTGCTCGAGTACATCATACAAAACAATTTTATCCTCTTTGACTATAACCCGCAATGTAAAGCCGTAAACAGTTGAAATATCCGGGTCATTTTTTGTTTTCATCTGCCTGGAATAATGCAGTACACCTTCTTCATAATAAGGGCATACTTCCCGATACAAGCCCCAGGCATTTGCCGTTCTTATACGCTTTTCATACCTGTTGACGAAATTTTCCAGTTTGGAGGCACTTTTCGAAGACAATACATATTTCAGAATTTTCAAGTCTTCGATCACTTTTTTACGATGATCGGGATCATCTACATTCAGGCTTAAAGTATCGATCGCTTCATCCGAAAGTTTCGAAATACGTTCTTCTTCCCGTGTGATAAAATCTTTGTTTGCTGCTGTTTTTGTTTTTTTGCTTGGAACCGGTTGGCTGCAAGCTACCATTAAAATGCAGGAGAACACGAACAAATATCCTCTGTTTTTCATCTGAAAGTAGTTTAAATTTATTACAACAAAACGATCCAGTAATAAGGCAGGATCAAACCAAAAAGCATGGCGATCTTCAGGATGGAATCGTAGAATTTCAGGGATTTCCGGCCATGACTGACCAGCATGATCAAAGCCACGAAACTCGCCAGGGCAATGGATAGAACAAAAGGCACGAAGAAGAGCAGGTCGTTAAAAATGAAGCTGACATTCAGAAAATACAGAACCACGGCTGTAACCGGCAAGCCTAATAAAAACAAGGCAGAAACGGCACAGGATTTCCGAATCCCGATGATCATCGGAAGTGTGCGTGCGTGGATCATTTCATCGCCTTTGATGTCCTGCATGTCTTTGATAATCTCCCGGGAAAGATTAAGCACAAAGGCAAAGAAAGCCATCCCGAAGACAAAACGTCCATGCTCGGCAAGAAAATAGATCCAGGCCGGGTAATGGGTCAGCAGCTGCCCGCTCTCTTCCAGGCGCAAATCCGACAAGCTTCCCACGAGGTAAAAATGAATCCCGCAAAGGATCGGCACGAGGGCTGTCAAAGCTGCGATCAGCACATTCCCGATCAGGGCCTTGCGCTTGAAATACATGGAATAAAACCAAAGCGCGTTGATTGAAATCAGGTGTACAAAAACATACCAGAAGGTGTGGTAACGGATACTGAGGTAAATCGCCATGGAAAAGGCAATCCCGTTCAGGATCCAATGGCTCATGATGGCCCAGCGCTGTTTGATGTGGCGCGAAACGATCAAACGGTCGGGACGGTTGACCCGGTCGGCGCGCACATCGAAATAATCGTTGATGATATTTCCAGCTGCGGCGATCATGACCGTCGAAAGAACCAGCAGGAAAAAGTCAATTTGTTCGTGCAGTCCCGCAAAAGAGTCGTGGACCTTATAATTAGAAAGTCCCACATAAAAGAAGCGCACGCTGTACATCGTGAGCGCGAAGATCAGCAAATTCAGGGGACGTATTAAGCGCAGGAAATGGATCATTTTCCGATAAATTTATACTCGGTACGGCGATTTTTCTGGTGAGCCGCTTCTTTTTCTTTCTCTGTTTTCAATTCGGCAATTTTTGCATCGGAAATCACCGTTTGGGTTTCGCCATATCCTTTGGCCGTCAGGCGGGCTGCCGCAATCCCCTGCTTCACCAGGTAATCCATTACGGATTTGGCGCGGTTTTCAGACAGGACCTGGTTGCCCTGGTCGTCTCCACGGGTATCGGTATGTCCCCCGATTTCGATTTTCAGGCTGGGGTTGCTATTCAGGAAATCACGCAGCTTGTTGAGCTCCACGAAGGATTCCGGGCGCAGGGTTGCTTTCCCGTAATCGAAAAAGACGTTCGCCAGGACAACCGGCGTAGCATCCCCAACCGGCACCAGCGGCACATCCATGTGAATGGACTCGAGGCTATCGGGATTCGTCATGTTGAAATTCTGTGAAAAGAAATTATAGCCCGGGTATTCGACGTTAAGCGCATATTCGCGGTTCAGCGGCAAGGAAACCATAAATTCGCCGGTCACTTTATCCGCTTCCGAACGGATTACTTCTTTCCCGGTT
>CBINGV010000135.1:0-9852 GCA_966250255.1 uncultured Flavobacteriales bacterium
ATTTGGTTTTCCGGTTCCGGATGATGGCCATTTCGAAGTTCGTTTCCTTGCGGGCCGATGTCTTGAGCTGGTTGATTTTGTCCTTGATTTCCGCCGGGAAAATATCCGAGGTTTTGAGGCTGGAGATTTCGCGGTTTTGGGTAAAGTACTTCATCCCGGTTTTGTTGATGAAGTCGATCGTTTCGTTGATGTCAAACACGATCACAATCTGTGGAATGGAATTGAAGATCCGGAGAAAATAATCTTTGGAAACCGATTTTTCCTGCAGCTCTTCACCCAGCATGTTAATCCCCGAAGCAATGATATCGTTTTCGTCGTGTTTTTCGGAAATTTCCAGCCTCCGGGAAAAGTCCCCGTTGGCATACGAAAAGATAATGTCCTGTATTTCAGAGATCACATAACTATTGTCCTTTTCCATAGACGCTACTGAAACGATTTTAGCCATTTTACCGCCTGGTTCTTATCCGTGAAGAGCCGAACGGGAATGTTGTACCCGCTCAGGTTTACTTTGATCAAAAAGTTGGCGAGAAATACAGAAAGCTTGGAGTTGGTAAAAATGGCCGATGCCTTGACGAATTCCGTTCCCTTGAAGGAACCGAAATAATCGCGCGCTTCTTTCGAAACTCCTTTCACAGAGGAAACATCAACAAAAATCAACGAATTCTTATAATCGGAAATCTTTTTCCGGTCTTCGACAATGCGTTTCGCCGCTTCCAGGTCAACAAAAAGATTGGCCTTAAAAACCCCGAAAACAATGTCATCTTCTATGTAAATCGTCGCGTACTCATTAATGTATGCTTCCTTTCCTACCATTTTTTTTGCAATTAAACAATATTGTGATTGTAATTCTCTATGACCTCGAAATTATATTGGTCTTTCAATTGCAAAAATGCAACTTTTTTTATTTGTTTCGCACCTAATTTTTTCTTTTCTATATCGGCTGAAAAACCGAAGTGAATTTCATCGTAAGCTAAATCGATTGACCTGAGACAGACCTGGTAAAGCATTTGTTTATAGCAGTTAAACCCGCCGTTATAGGAATAATCAAGCCCCACGATCAGCGGGTTGTAGAAATCTTTGGCCTTGTGACAAAATCCAACCGCTACCAGTTTATCCTGTAGATCAAGTTTGATGAATTCCCAGTCGGGGGAATCGTTGATCTTCGCAAAAAAGTTGAAGGGGTAGGCAAATTCGTTGATCCCGCGGCTTTTGGATGAAACATTGAGAAAAAGCCCGTAGGCCTGGCTGAGCTCTCCTTTTTCGAGGCGATCGCAGCATTCTACCCGGAAATGGTGTTCGTAGCGCAGCACATCTTCGCGAATATGCCGGCGGCTGCGGGTCGATAAGCTGGCCAGGAAATCTGCTTTATTTTTCACCAGGCCGGTAATCACATTTGTCGCCGGCAGCTGAATTTTGAAGTAGGAATTTTCGTGAAAGCAAGAGAAGAATTCTTCGTCTTCATTGAAATCACGGAGGATAACGGTATTGAGATCTTCCTGCTCCTGGATCTGGCCGATTTTTTCGAGCAGCATGGGCAGGGCCTTTTCCCAGTTGGCTTTCTGTTTATCGAGGTAAAGATGGCCGCCTTCACTAATGAGACAGCCCATCATCAGGAACCTGGAGCAAAGATAGTATTTGTCTTCCCGTCGTTTTTCCTCGATCGCTGCCGAGACGTGGGCAGGCGACAGGAGATCTTCCTTGAAAAGTCCGCTGGTAAAAAAAGTGGCCAGTACGATTTCTTTTTCGGCGTTCCGCACCAGGACATAATGAAAATCCCAGTTCTCCTCCGGGAGTTCATTCCCGGCAAAGGCTTCTTCCATCAGCAACATGGATGCATAATCGTAATTGCCGGAGGCAGAAAAAACACTGTCCCAGCTTTCGCGGGAAAGCTCTTTAATTGTACGAAAGTAATCGAGGCTCAGGGAATCAGGGATGCGCACGGGGCCTGAATCATCGGCCAGCAAAGGCAAATGAAAGGCCTTACGGACATCATTCATGGTTTTGTGTTCCTGTTCCAGCGCCAGCGGGTAATGTTTCACCAGGGCATCTACCAGCGCTTTGATGTCTTCCATGCTGTTGTGGTTCGTAATCGTGAAGCGCAGGCCGGTGTTTTTCATCGGGACAGCCGGGAACATCCCGATGTTAACATAAAAGCCTTCATCGAGGATCCGCTTGTTGAGGTTGTAGCCCACATGTGGCTGGCCGGTTCCCAGGAAAAAAATCGGTGTTTCGGGATTGGAGATCACCGGCAGGTTGGTTTCGGCAAAAAGCCGGTTGGCATATTCCAGGCGGGCGCTCAGCATGCGCTGAATGGCATAAATCTCGTCGGAAAGATGAATTTTGGCCGAAGCGATCGAAGCGCCCAGCATTGGTGGGGGAATCGGGTGGGAATGCGTGAGCGCCCCGCCATAAATGCTGACTTTGCTGTGCCAGTAAGTATCCGGGAAAACTACCACACCGCCCATCACGCCGAAGCCTTTGGCCATGGTGCTGACGTAAATCGTACGCCCGTTATCGGAGCATTCTCTGAAAATCCGGCCGCAGCCGTGCTTACCGTACCAGCTCATTCCATGGGCATCGTCGACGTATAAATGAAGTTGCGGGTATTTTTGCATCAGGGCATTAATTTCTGCTATCGGGGCCACATCGCCAAACATGGAATAGACGCCGTCAATCATGTACCAGATGCGGGGATATTTGTCACGCATCTGTTTGATCTTATGCTCCAGCATTTCGAGGTTGCTGTGCCGGATAATTTCAACCGGGACTCCTTTGGCCCGTACCAGCTGGGCAGCCGTCTGGATGCTTGCATGGCATTGCTGATCGAGGATCACCGCGTCTTCGGGATCTACCACATGCGGCAATACGGAAATATGCAGCAGGGAAGTCGACGTATAGGTCAGCACCGGTTTTGAATCAAAGATCTCCGAAAGCAAATCTTCGAGGTAAGCCGTTTTATCGGAGGTCAGGTAAGTGCGTGACACGGAAAATTGGGTCCCGGAGCGTTGAGCATATTCGATTGATTTCCGGATCAGTTTCGGATGCGATTCCAGTCCCATGTATCCGCAGGTGCCAAAATTACGCATGTGCTGGCTGCCCACTTTCATATGTGAGCCCTCCCATTTTTTGCTCTTGTAATTCAGCTGGATCACGCCGCGGGCCTTTGCTTCAGTCAACAAATCATTGATTGTTTCATTAAAGCTGTGATGTTTAATTTTTGCCATAGTACCGAAAATGACTAATTTAATGAGACTGCTTTTCTTCTTTGTTAACAGCCAAATAAAACACGTATAAATACTTATTCAAATAAGTATTTATACCCTTGTGTTTTTCAGGGAAAATCCTATGAAATACTAGGGACTTCGTTTTTTCTCAATTCCGCAAGCCAGCTGACCGCTTTTTTGCTGTCAAGGAAAAGCCGGATCGGAATCGGTGAATCTTTGTAACATACTTTGATAATGAAATTTGCTATAAACTTCGTTAGGGTTGAATTTACAAAGATAGCAATCCCTTTAAGAGCAATGTGTCCCTGCCCGGTGCTGAGGTAATCGCGGGCCTGCTTTTCCACTTCCCTGACACGCGTCACGTCACAGTAAAGGTAAATTTCGCGTCCCCCGGTAAAAGTGAGCCGTTCGCGGATCATTTCTTCTACGATTTCCAATGAAATAAATTCCGTTTTGCAGGTTAGTTCAACAAACTCCCCATGATCAACCAAATGTATGTGTTTTCCCTCAAAAATTGCCATGATTACTACCGGATAGCGGTTTGGTTAACACAATTTTAGGGATAAATTTCTAAATCAAAGTGCTCAGGATTGTGTAAACAGGTATTTATACTAGTGTAAACGGGTATTAATACGGAAAGCCGGACAAATACGGGAGAAAGAAACAGACCCGTTTAGTTGTCGCTGGGATCGAGTGGGAAACCGGAAATCAGCTTGTATTTCGGGCCCAGTTTATTCATAAAGTACTTCCAATGGTCTTCGTGTTTAGAGGTCATGATTTCCTCTGCGCTCTCAGGATGGCAAACGATCCAGGAATTGCGGTCGATCTCTTCCTGCAGCTGACCGGCGTTCCAGCCGGAATACCCCAGGAAAAAGCGGATTTTGTCGTTGGCAATGTGTTCGGCCGTCAGGTGTGAATACAGTTGCTCAAAGTCGCCCCCGATATAGATTCCCGGTGATATTTCAAGACTTTCGTTGAGTTCATCGGCCAGGGTATGGATGAAATACATGGTTTCTTTCTCCACCGGGCCGCCGATACTGATTTTGGTGTCCAGGTCGGGGAATTCTTCGTTGAGCTGGCTGAGGTTGATTTCGATGTAATGATTGACTACAAAGCCGAAGCTTCCTTCTTTGGAATGTTCGCACAGGTAAACTACGGAACGCTCAAAGTACTCATCCCCCAGGAAAGGATCTGAGAGCAGGATGCACCCTTTTTTCGGCTGTAAATGGTTTGTAAATGTAATATCCGGGATTTTCTTTGACATCTTGGTGTGCTTAATTTTTAACGACTTGTGTTGCTTTCACTTTGGTTACTTTGCCGTATTTTTCTAAAATTTTGGTATCGAATTTACCGGAATTCCCTACAATAAAGACTTGCATAACGCGGCCCTGGATTTCCTGCTTGTAAAAATTTTCAATCTGTTCAAACGAAAGGTCGGGATAATAGCCGGCCAGTTTTTTGTTCGGGTCCTGGTCAAAGCCCATTTCCTCCCAGCGCTCAACCGTTGGAATCAGCTCGCGGAAGCCCGGGCGGGATGTTTTGGCATCGGAGATCAGGGAAGAACGGATCCCGTCTTCGCGCTCGCGTTTTACCGGCATGTTGGTAATCAGGTCGGTCATGACCTGCATGGCTTCCGGGGTTTTGTCTCCCTGGCAGCCGACATAAGCCGTGAAGCTGTTGTTAAGCCCCGGTTTTTCGGCCATCTGGTAACGGGCGCTGGTGGAATAGGCCAGCGAGCGGAATTCGCGGATTTCCTGGAACACCAGCGAGGACATATCGGCACCGAAGTAGAGGTTAAAGGCTTTCATATCACCCATGATTCCCGGCTGCATCGGTTTCCCGTCAATCACGAAGGTAATCTGGGACTGAACGGCTTTTTTGTCATTCAGGAAGTAGATCTTCGGCGCATCGAAACCTTGTTTGGTCAAGGTCTTTTTCGCGAGTTTTGCCTTGGTCGGGCTTTTGATTTTGAGTATATCCCGGATTCCAGGCAGGATCTCTTCCGCGGAATGCGTACCAACGTAGGAGATTTTCAGCTCATAATCCATGCAGGTTTTCAGGAGTGTTGTCAGCTGTCCGGCCTGGATTTTTTCAATTTCTTTCACGGTCAGCTCCCGCAGGAAACGTGAATCTTTTCCGTAGAGCGCAAAAGCCTGCGTTGCTGCAAGCAGCTGGCCCGGGTCTTCGTTTTCCATTTTACGGTTGGATTTGATTTCGTTGGCCAGGATTTTCACCGCCGCCTGGTCCTCTTTGAAGTTCGCCATGAAATCCGCAACAAGCGCCATCGTTTCGTCGTACTTGCTGTCAATGCCTTCCACGCTCAGCCGCAGGGTATTCTCCGTTGCCTGGAAATACATGGAAGCTCCCACTTCGAAGAGCGCCTTTTTGAAATCCGAAGCATTTTTAGCTGTTGTCCCCAGTTTATTCAGGTAATCCGGGAGGTAAAACAACAACGCGTCGTGGTCTGTTCCCATTCCCCAGGAAAAATTGAGGTTAAAAATGCTATTATACGGGTTTTTCACGAGTTTCAGGCTCACGAGCTCTGCCGGCTTCTCGGTGCGGATGTCGGCATTAAAATCCACAAAAGTGGCCTGGATGCCGGGGGTTTCGGTCTGGCGCCAGGCTTTGGCGAAGTCCGATTCTTTGCCGTCCGGCGGGATCACCGGCTCGAAAGCAGGCTTGCTGAGCTTGTCTTTTTTCGGTGAGCCCATGCGGGAGTACAGGGCCAGGTAATTCGGGCCATAGTATTTATTGGCCACCGCCACGATATCTTCCTTGCTGACCTGGTTGAGCCCGAGGTAGTTTTTGAGGTAATCTTCCCAGGAAACATTGGCCGTAAAGGCGGTAATCAACATCAGGGCGCGGGAATCATTGCGCTCGAGCTGACGTTCAAAATCTTTGATGATGGACAATTTCGCCCCTTCGAAGAAATGCTGGTCAAAACTTCCCTTGCGCAGTAAGTCCAATTGTTCATCCAGTAATTTTTCCGCTTCCGGGAAATCCTGTCCAACGATTTTCGGAACGGCAAATACTACGGAAGCACTGTAATCGTTGTATTCGAGCGGCATCATGCCTGCGTAAGACAATTTTCCTTCGGTGCCGAGCATATCCAACAAACCGGAACCTTCCCCGTTGGAAAGCATGTAGTTGGCAATGCGGAGGGGCAGCTGGTCCGGGTGGTTGTTTTTCGGGGCACGGTATCCGCGAAGCATGGCTTTGATCGGCGTTGCTTTGATCTCGATTGTTTCTTTCCCGGCGAATTCTTTTTCGTCGTAATTCGGGAATACCGGCACATCACCTGTTCTCCAATCCGAAAAATACAGCGCAATCAAGCGCTTGGCCTCTTCGGTGTCGAAATCACCGGAAAGCGCCAGCACCATATTGTTTGCTACATAATAGGTATTGAAATACTCGTACATTTTCTGCAGCGACGGGTTTTTGAGGTGCTCCGTATGACCGATAATCGGCTGCTGGCCGTAAGGGTGGTTTTTCCAGAAGTTTTTGTTGAACTGGTCCAATACTTCGGAGAAAGGCGAGTCCATGCTGCGGTTCTTTTCTTCATACACCGTTTCGAGCTCCGACTGGAAGAGGCGGAACACCGGTTTTTCGAAGCGGTGGTCGTACACTTTGAGCCAATGCTCGAGTTTGTTGGACGGGAATTCGTTGTGGTAAGCCGTAAAATCTTCGGTTGTAAAGGCGTTTACGTTGGTACCCCCGATTTCGGAAAGCATGCGGTCCATTTCGTTCGGAATGGCGTATTTTCCTGCCAGGATGGCTTCTTCGTTGATTTTTTTCTGGATTTCGGCGCGCTGGGCTTCATCCGTTGTTTTGCCCAGGTCTTCATAGAGCGCTTCGATTTTATCGAGGTGGACTTTTTCGCTTTTGTAGTCCCAGGTGCCCATTTCTTCGGTGCCTTTAAAAAGCATGTGTTCCAGGTAATGCGCCATACCGGTGGCTTCTTTCGGGTCGTTTTTTCCCCCTGCCTTTACCGCCACAACTCCAAATATTTGCGGAGTGTTGTGGTTTTCAGTCAGCATGACCGTCAGCCCGTTTTCCAGGGTATACTGGGTCGTTTTTAACGGATCAGCACTTGTTTGCGCCTGCAGGGTAAGGGCTGCAAAGCCCAGGAAAAAAATCGAAATGTTCTTTAACATTGTGTGTTTATTTTGAGAAGGTAAAATTAAGGATTTTAAATCAAAAGCCATAATCCTGCCTAAATTTCTTCTAAATTTGCAAGTGAAACCAGCTCAGACATAAGGATATGGGGTATCATTTCGAAATCAAGGCTTTTGACGATTTATCGCTGCGTGAATTCCACGACATCCTGCAGCTTCGCGTGAATGTGTTCATCGTGGAGCAAAACTGTCCCTACCCGGAGCTCGACGGGAAAGACCCGCTCTCATTCCATGTCTTGGGACGGGACGAATCCGGCAGGCTTGTGGCCACCGCCCGGATCCTGCCAGCCGGCGTTTCTTATGATGAGGTGTCAATCGGCCGTGTTTCGAGCCACCCGGATTTGCGCGGAAAAGGAATCGGCCACCCGCTGATGGAAGCGATACTGGCTTTTATCCGTTCCGAATCCGGCGCCGTTCCCGTCCGGATTTCCGCCCAGGCCTACCTCCTCGCCTATTATGAAAAACACGGCTTTGTTTCGACCGGGAAAGCATACCTGGAAGACGATATTCCGCATGTGGAAATGTTACTGTCAAATTAGCTAATGTGGTAATGTGGTAATTAGCTAATGTGGTAATATGCTGATTAGCTAATGTGGTAATGTGCTGATTAGCTAATGCCATAAACGTGATCCATTCATCCAAGTCCAATTAATACATTAGCATATTAAACTATTAACACATTCTTCATTCATAATTTTCCATTCTATTCATCACTCATCATTTATCACTCATCATTCCAAACGTTCGTTTAACAAAAAAAGACCGGAAGAAGCGGATTTTGTTATACATTTGGCAGCACAAAAACACACATCATGAAAAAACAGCAGCTTTCAGTTTACCTCGTCAGCGCTTTTATGCTCCTTTCGGCCGCGTCAGGCCTGGCACAGGAAAGACCGGTGAAAAAGAACAAAAAAGACCCGAAAGTCCAAAAAAGCAAAGAAGTGCTCTTTAACCAGGGTTATATGGACCTGAGCGTTCGCCCGCAGGATGATTTTTTCCTTTTTGCGAATGGTACCTGGGTAAAAAACAACCCGGTCCCGCCGAGTGAATCGCGCTGGGGAAGCTTTAACGAGCTTGACAGGGCCAATAAGGTGAAACTGACAAGCATCCTGGAGGATTTGAAAAGCAAGCCACAGGCCCCGAAAAGCATTGAGCAGATGCTGGGCGCTTATTATGCTTCGTTTACCGACATGGCCAAGCGCAATGAAGCGGGCATCAAGCCGATCAAGTCCGACCTGGCGAAAATCAGCGGCATTACTTCCTACACGGATGTGGTGGCGATCGTGGCGGAGCAGCACAAATACGGTGTGAACTCGTTTTTCGGGATCGGCGTTGGCCAGGACATGAAGGATGTGAACAAAAACATCACTTACCTTGGCCAGGGCGGGATCGGCCTTCCCAACCGCGATTATTATTTCGAGGAAAATAAGAAAGGCCTGCTGAATAAGTACAAGGAGCACATCAAGGCTATTTTCCTGCTGGCCGGCTACACGGAAGAAAAAGCGCAAAATGCAGCCAAAAACTGTGTGGCTTTTGAAACGCGCCTGGCAGACAAGATGATGACGCAGGCTGAGCTTCGCATCCCGGAAAACAGCTACAACAAATACACGAAGAAACAGGCCGAAGAGCTGTTCGGCGCTTTTGACTTTGACAAATACCTTTCGCTGGTAGGCAGCCAAAGCTTTAACGAGGTGATCGTCGGGCAACCGGAATTCATGAAAAATGTGGGCAAACTGGTCAAAGGAACCGGCATTGAGCAACTGAAGGATTACCTGAGCTGGTGCACGCTCCGCAGCTATTCGGCCCACCTGGACGAAAAATTCGTAGCTGAGAACTTCCTGTTTTACCAGGGAGCGATGAGCGGAAAAACACAGATGAAGCCGCTGAACGAGATGGCGATCAACGAGATTACGGAAATGGCGATCGGTGAAGCCCTGGGCAAGCTCTTCGTACAGAAATATTTTTCAGAACGGGCGATGCAGCGCGTCAACGGGATGGTAGACAACCTCCTGGCGACTTACAACGAGCGCATTAAGGCCCTGAGCTGGATGAGCGATTCCACGAAAACGGAAGCGCTGAACAAGCTGAACGCGATTGGCCGAAAACTGGGCTTCCCGAGCAAGTGGGAAGATTTCAGCGACCTGGAGCTGACGGCAGACAATTACATCGAGAACCGCAAAAAATGTGCGGCGCGCGAGGTAGCGAAGAATTTCGGGGAGCTTTACAAGCCGATCGATAAGCAAAAATGGGGCATGCCGGCCCACCTGGTGAATGCGTATTACGATCCTTTGCTGAACGAGATTGCTTTCCCGGCCGGGATCATGCAACCGCCATTCTTTGATGAAAATGCGGAAGACGCGCTGAACTACGGCCGGATCGGGATGGTAATCGGGCACGAATTTACGCATGGTTTCGATGATATGGGCTCCAAATTTGCCGCTGACGGAAGCTTT
>CBINGV010000136.1:0-9824 GCA_966250255.1 uncultured Flavobacteriales bacterium
CCTGGCAACAGTTGATCCGGACGGTAACCCGACAACGGGTATCACCCGTACGGAAACCAGCATGGAAACCTTCGGGACGCTCTTCCTCGATTTCGATGTGCTCGAACAGGTAAAATCCACCGCCGACGGGGGAATCGACCCGTGGGACCAGGCGCATTACCTCAACATCTGGGTGTGTGATATGTCCATCGATTTCCTGGGGCAACAGCTCGCGATGCTCCTGGGCTATGCCACACCACCGGACGGCCTGCCGAACTGGCCTGCAGGAAGCACCGACGGGATGAGCGACGGCGTTGTGCTCCAATACCACACCGTTGGCGATGCCGAACACAACCCGAACGATATTGCACCGGATACCCGCGGCCGCACCGCCGTGCACGAAGTGGGCCACTACCTCGGGCTGCGCCACATCTGGGGCGATGGCGACTGCACCGAAGATGACGGCGTGGAAGACACTCCGGACGCCACCGATGCTTCGCAGCAGGATTGTAATTTCAACAGCAACACCTGTACTGCGGATGTCGTAGGCCTGGGTGATTTGCCCGATATGGTCGAAAACTTCATGGATTATTCCGCGGAAAGCTGCCAGAATTCTTTTACACGCAAGCAGGCCGACCTGATGCACGGTGTCCTCGAAAACGAGCGCTACGAGTTGGTGCACAATAATGTCGCTGCATTGCCGGTACATGAACAGATCACGTTTGAAGTTTACCCGAACCCGACAATCGGAACGCTACAGGTAAAAGCCGGCCAGGAAATCTCCGGGATCGAAGTGCGCGACATCAAGGGACGCTTATTGCTCGAAAGCAAAGGAAAAAACACAAACATCGATTTACAGGGACTGGATGCCGGGATCTATGTCCTCGGCTTGAATTTTTCCGACGGTCAAAGTGCCCAGAAACGCATCCTGAAAAAATAATCAGGGTTCCTGGATGGTAACCGCCCGCTGCGGATACGGGATTTTGATGTCATAAGCCCGGAAAAGCCGGTCGATCTCGAAACGGATTTCGGATTTGTAGTTGCTGGCATCCCAGGTTTGCTCGGCCCAGAAAATCAGTTCCAGCTCGAGGCCGTTTTCGCCAAAATTGCGCATGCGCACCTGTACCGGCTCAGTTTTCTTGACTTTCGGATGGGCAAATGCGGCCTGGCGAAGCAAAGCGCTCACCTGCTCGGTATTGGTCCCGTAAGCGATCACCACTTCAATGATGAAGCGCGAAATCGGGCTGCCATGGCTCCAATTCACAACATATTCCTGCGTAAGCTTGGCATTGGGGATAAAGAGGATATTTCCGTCGCGCGTTTCGATCTGGGTGGTACGCACATTGATTTTGAGAATTTTGGCAATGATCGGTTCCTTAAACTTGGAATCGTTGAGCTCAATGACGTCCCCGATTTTGATGTTGCGTTCAAATAAAAGCACAAGCCCGGAAAACATATCCTTAAACACATCCTGCAAACCGAGCCCGATTCCGACGAGGAGCGCCGCAGAACCGATAAAAAAGCTGGTCAGGTCAATGTTGAGCGTCCGCAAGCTGATTAACAGCGCAAAAACGTAAATGACATACTTACTGAGCTGCACATAAATAAACTCCGTGCTCGGATTGTAGCCTTCCTTGTTGCGGAATTTCCGGCTGAAATACAATTTGATGAAATTCAGCAGCATACGGGCACCGAAAAACAACAGGACGATGACAATAATCTGGTAAAAGCTGACTTTGAAATACTTGTTGCTGATGATTTCGTAGTTCAGAAAATCTTCAAAAGAAACATTGTTGTTGTTGATGTTAAAGCTCCAGACAGCAATGTAAACCGCCATGATGTAAACGCTCTGGCTGAAAAGTTTGAGCCAGGTGGTACGGCTGCCTTCCAGGTGGATATTTTGTCCGATCAGGTATTTTTTCAGCGAGCGGTGAATGATTTTGCGCATCACGGCTGCGAACAAAAAGATAAAAGCAAGTGCAATCAGGTTCCACAGGCAGACATTGTACGGCCCCAGTTTAAACAGCGTGTAACTCAGCATTCTCTTAGTCGGTAATCGTGCGTCCCAATTGCTTGGAGAGGTTTATCTTAACTTTTTCCAAAGCTACTTTTTCTCCCAATAACAATTCCAGCTCCGAAAAAGAGTTTTCTACATCGACTTGTGAAATGAGCTCGCCCAGCTCCTCGATCCTGTTTTTGATGAAGCGGATTTTGAAGGCATACACCGCATCCATGACTGCTTTATGCAGGTTTTCGAGCTCTGTTTTTGTCTCAATATTATGCAAGCGCAGCCAATTACTGCTGATTTCGTATTTGTCCGTTTCGATTTCCGATACGAAATGAACGATTTCCGGGTCTTCGTGCTTCAGGAAAAAACTGGATTTGTACAGCTGGCTTTCCTGCAGGCCTGCATTGATAATATCATAAATCCGGCCGAAAAGCGGGTTTTTGAAATACAGCTCATCGCGCTGCAATTCATGCACAATCAGTTCGCTCACGGACGTCGTTACCCGCGAAACCTTGCCGAATTCGTCTTCGTGGTCGATCTCCGTGCCGTAAGCACCGTATTTAACCAGGATCCGGATCAGGTCGTGCTCTTCGTGGCTTTTTTTGGACGGGGCCTGTTTGACGCTCTCTACTGACTGGTATTTCGGCGTAGGCTCTTCCATTACCTGTTCAAAGGCCGGCTCGTTGGTGTTCTTGGATAACTGTTTTTTGCGGATGCGGAATAATTCCTGGGAAATAATATCCGGATCAATGTCGAAGCGCGCCGCAATTTCCTTGGCAAACACCGAGCGGCTGATCTGGTCCGGGATCAACGCGATGGATTGCACGATTTCGTGGATCAGCTTAACGCGCACGCTCGGGTCGGTGCCCCCTTCCCCGAGGAGCAACTCCGCCTTGAAGGAAATAAAGTCCTTGCGGTTGTCTTTGATGTACGTTTCGAGCTCCAACGTACTGACCTTTTTGGAGTACGAATCCGGGTCGTCGCCATCCGGGAAAAGCACCACATGCACGTTGAGCCCTTCTTCCAGGATCAGGTCGATCCCGCGGAACGAAGCCTTGATTCCCGCCGCGTCCCCGTCATACAAAATCGTGATGTTCGAGGTATAGCGGCGCATCAGCTTGATCTGCTCCTTCGTCAGGGAAGTCCCCGAAGAAGAAACCACGTTGGTCACACCGGCCTGGTGCATGCTGATCACGTCCGTATAGCCCTCAACGAGGTAACAATTGTCGTATTTAATGATGTCGCCTTTGGCAAAATACAAGCCGTAGAGGATTTCACTCTTGTTGTAAATGATGCTTTCGGGCGAGTTGAAGTATTTCGCTACTTTTTTGTCATTCGTCAGGATCCTTCCTCCGAAACCGAGCACACGCCCCGTAATGGAATGGATCGGGAAGATCACCCGGCCGCGGAAAAAATCAAAATGACGATCGTCTTTGGACTTCACCAGGCCGACTTTTTCACAGAATTCGAGCTTATAGCCTTTGGCTTTTGCCGCATCTGTAAAAGCATGGCCGGAATTGAGGCAATACCCGAGCTGGAATTTTTCGATGATGTCCTTGCGGAAGCCCCGCTCTACGAAATAGCTCAGGCCGACCACCTTACCTTCCTCGGTCTGGTGCATCGATTCCATGAAATGGTTTTTCGCAAATTCATTGATGATCTGCAGGCTTTCGCGCTCGGTTTGCGCGGCTACCTGTTCGGGGGTCGGCTCTTCGTCTTTCGGCAGCTCGATGTTGTATTTGTCGGCCAGCCAGCGCAGCGCTTCCGGGTAAGAATAATGTTCTTTTTCCATGATGAAGGTCACCACGGAGCCGCCTTTCCCGGTCGAAAAGCATTTGAAAATCTGCTTGGCGGGCGACACCATGAAGGACGGTGTTTTTTCATCCGTAAAGGGACTGAGCCCTTTCAGGTTGGAACCGGCGCGCTTGAGGTGCACAAATTCCCCGATCACTTCCTCGATCCGTGCGGTCTGGATGATAGTATCAACAATATGATCGGGAATGCGCGCCATGGTTTATAAGCCTCCGAAATCTTTTTCTTCCAGTAGTTTTCCCTGCTGATCATAGGTTTTCCAAACGCCCACTTTGACGTCATTGCGGTATTCGCCGTAATAGTTCAGCATGCCGTTCGGGTATTTCACGATGGAATGGCCTTCTTTTTTGCCGTGAATATAGTGCGTCACGGAAAGCTCGAAACCGGTTTCGGTGTAAAGTGCCCATTTGCCGTTCCGGAGCTTGTTCCCGTCTACCGGTCCGCGCATTTTAACCGCTTTCCGGCCCGGGTAATATTCGGTATACACCCCGTTTTTGATTTCAATCAGCGGCAGCTCTTTTTCTTTTTTCGGCTCTTCCTCCCCGCAGGAATTCAGGAAAGTAAAACCCAGCAATAAAGCAGCAACAAAATACTTCATTTTCAATTCTTAATTCTTAATTTTCAATTCTAATTACTTATCCCGTGTGATCGTGTAATTCACCAGTCCGATCAGGGCCTTTTTTGCTTCCGAGTCCGGAACAGGTTCCACCAGCGTGAGGGCCTCTTGGATTAAGCTGTGCATTTTTTCGTGGGCATATTGGATCCCGCCGGCCTCGATCACGAGCTGCACCGCACGTTTTACTTTTTGTTCGTTTTCGTTCTGGTTTTTGACGATGTAGATCAATTCGCGGCGCACTTCTTTGGAAGCGGTTGACAAGGCATAAATCAACGGAAGCGTCATTTTCCGTTCCCGGATGTCCAGCCCGGTCGGTTTCCCGATATCGTTCGGTGTGCCATAGTCAAAAATATCGTCTTTGATCTGGAAGGCCAAACCGACCAGTTCCCCGAAACGACGCATGTTAGCTGCGATGTCTTCCCGGTCCACGGAGGACGCCGCCGCTTCGCATACCGTTGCCACAAGCGAACCGGTTTTCTGGCGGATGATCTCGAAATAAACCTCTTCGGTAATGTCGAGCTTGCGCGCCTTTTCGATCTGCAGCAGCTCGCCTTCGCTCATGTCCTGGACAGCCTTCGCAATAATCTCGAGCAGGCGCATATTCTGATTTTCAATGGAAAGCAGCAAAACTTTGGAAAGCATGTAATCGCCTACCAAAACGGCCACTTTGTTTTTCCAGAGAGCATTGACGGAGAAAAAACCACGGCGTTCGTTGGCATCGTCTACCACGTCGTCGTGCACCAAAGTTGCTGTGTGGAGCAATTCGACCAGGGAAGCCGCCTGGTAGGTTTTGTCGTTGATTTCTCCCAGCATTTTGGCTGTGAGAAACAAAAACATAGGGCGCATCTGCTTTCCTTTACGCTTGATGATGTAGTGCGTGATTTTATCCAGCATGGGCACTTTGGACTTCATATTCTCCTGGAAACGGAGCTCAAATTGCTTCATTTCGCCGGAAATCGGGGCCAATATCTGGTCTACGGTCATCATTTCTGCTAAGAATGTACAAATATAAGAATAATGTGATAATGAATTAATATGCTGATGTGCTAATTGGTTTAGGTAAATATTAACACCCCGGCTTGGATTCACACATCAAATCATTAGCATATTAGCTCATTAAATACTACTTTTACCGAAATTTTACAAAAGCAGTATGATTATCGGTATTTGTGGAGGAAGCGGTTCGGGAAAAACAACCCTGTTAAAGCGTTTGTCGCAGCATTATGCGCAGCTGAGTCCTTCGATTTTTTCCATGGACAATTACTACAAGCCGATTCATTACCAGCACATTGACGAAAACGGGCAGGTAAATTTTGATTTGCCGAGCGCGCTGAACGAAGAGCAGCTGATCACCGACCTGCACCTGCTGCACCGCGGCGAGCCGATTGAAGTGAAAGAATACCATTTCAATGCGCCGCCCAACAAACATGTCCTGATTACGGTCAATCCTTCCGATATCATCATCGTGGAGGGCTTGTTCTCTTTTCATTACAACGAAGTACGCGCATTGATCGACCTGTCGATTTTTATTGATGTGGACCTCGATGTGCAGCTTGACCGCCGGCTCTACCGCGACCCGGAAACACGCGGGTATACGCGCGAAGCCATTCTTTACCAATGGAAAAACCACGTGGTACCCTGCTACGAAAACTATTTGCTGCCTTACCGCGAAGACGCCGATTTTTTATTCCGCAACGATGCGCATGCTGACGAAGATTTTGCTACATTAGTAGCTCTGATTGACGAAAAATTAAAGAGTCTATCCTCCAAAAAAGGGGAAAATTTAACCACATAGAACACATCGTTCACATAGAAGTATTGTGGTTCAATATTTGTGGCGGTTTAGATGATCTTACATACCTTAATGCTTACGCCGTAGCTACAGCATAGGCGCTATGAGGTTCAAAAATCAGGAAAACTAAAATAAAAGAGAGCGTTTGAAGCAAATGATAAAAAAATATGGGCTTTACGGGTTAAGCTTTTTAATCCTGGCGGGCTTTTGTTTTTATTATCAAACCCTTTTCCGGCAAGATTATAGCCGGGAGGTCGAATCCTTCAGGCAGCGATTTTTTCAAAAGGAAGAAGGCCTGGACCGTTTTGTCGCAGCGAAGCAAAAACTATTCCGTCAAAAAGGCCTGCAGGCGATTTCAAACGGCGTTTTCGGCAGCAATGGCGTTGATTATTATTTTCATGTTTACCGGAACGACTCCCTTGTTTTCTGGAACAGCAACAAGCTTCCCGTTTTCCGTTTTGCCGATTTGCACTATCCTTCGGATGGCTTGGTGAAATTGCAGAACGGCTGGTATTTTGCCCGGAGCTTCCGCCAGGGAAAGATCGTCGCTGTGGCAGCCTTCCGCATCAAAAAAGAATTTGCGCTCGAAAATGAATACCTCACCAACGATTACGGCCCGGAGCTGGAAATGCCTTTCCCGGCAACCATTGTGCTCGAGCGTGAAAACGCCATTCCCTTCTATGACCGGAAAGGCGAATTTTTGTTTGCCTTCGCACCCATTGAACAGCAGCAGGCTTCGGATTACCAAAGCAACAGTCTGATTTTCCTGCTGATCAGCGGCCTGGCATTTTTATTGCTGGCGCTTTACAACAGCACCCTCCACTGGAAAGGCTTCCGGCAGCTTTACCTGGCGCTGGGCCTGGTTGTGTTGCAATATTGCTTCATCCGTTTTGATTTTTATACCTTTCTCGACCAAAGTACCTTTTATGACCCGACGCTTTACGCCAGCTCCAACTGGTTCCCCAATTTCCTGATCCTGATTCTCAACTGTGTCTTCATCTTTTTCTTTTTCCTGGTCCTGAGCCGGACATTGAAAACCCTCCCGGCTAAGAAAGGAAACAAGGTGTTTGCCCTGCTGATGTACCTGTTCAGCCTCGTTTTTGCCTATTTTATTGCTTACCTTTACGAATCCCTCGTGAAGGACTCCTCCATCCCACTGGAAATCGAAAAGCTCTTCAAGCTCAATTTTTACTCCTTCTGGGCTACGCTCTGCATGGGCGTGCTTTTTTTCGCTTATTTCATTTTTGTGCGGGCCACCCTCCGGGCTTTGGTCAATAACGAACTGAAACGAAGCCGGCTGGTCGCGCTCTGGCTGCTCACAGGCATCCTCTATTTCCTGTACGAGGTCATTTACTGCCGCGATCACCTGTTTTCAGCTTTCTGGCCTTTGATCATCAACGGGATTATCCTGCTCAACCTGCTCCGCTCGAATGGCAAGTTCAGCTTCAATTACGGCGTGATCCTGCTTTTTCTTTTTGCCGCCTACATTGCGAACAACATCAACGAGTTCCAGTCCAATAAGGAAATGGAAGAGCGTGACCTGTTTGCGCAGCAGCTGGCTTCCGACCAGGATATTTCGGCCGAGCTTGAATTCACCGAAGTCAGCCGGAAACTCACCGAGGAGAAATACTTTGAAAAACTGCTGATCAACCCCAGGAAACTAGGCGTTTCGGAGTTGAAGGACTTCATGGAGCGAAAATACTACAACAATTTCTGGGAGCGTTACGAATCGGATTTTTACCTCTATGACGAGAAAAACGAGCCGGTCATCAATTTCACCAGTCGCCAGAGCACCTCGCGGGAATATTTTGAAAATATCCTGCAAAAGCACAGCAAAATCTCCGAAATCGATTCGCAGTTTTTCTTCATCAAAGACTACACGAGCCAGCTCAGCTACATCGGCAAGCAGTATTTCATCAGCCCCGATTCGAACCATTACCTGCAATTATACACCACGCTGAAATCCAAGCGGATCCCGGAAAAAATCGGTTTCCCGCGCCTCCTGATTTCCCACCAGGCAAATGTGTTTAAGGCCATCGAAAATTATTCGGTCGCGAAATACTACAACGGACGCCTGGTGAGCCAGAACGGGAAATTTTCTTACCCAACGCGCGACATTGCCCTGACACGGAATATCAAACATGCTTCGGGCTTCTTCAGTACGGAAGGCTACAACCATTACCTTTTCCGGAAAAATGCCCGCGACCTGATCGTGCTGTCGAAAAAAATCCCTTCGAATTTCCAGCTCTTCACCTCCTTTTCCTACCTCTTTTGCTTTTTCGGCTTTTTCCTGCTGATACCCGTTCTGATCCAGAACATGAACAATTTTGCAGGATGGACACTGGCACTGAAAATTCAGCTGGTGCTCGTTTCCATCGTGGTAGTTTCCCTGCTTTTCTTTGGGATCGGAAGCGGCAAATTCGTCAGCAACCAGTACAACGAATATTCGAACGACCTGATCCGGGAAAAGATCAAATCCGTACTGGCGGAGGTCAGCCTGCGCTTTGCACGGGAGAAAAAGCTCACGATCGAGCAAAACGGCGACTACATTCAAACCCTGTTAAAACGCGTTTCGGGTGTCTTTGTGACTGACATCAATATGTATGACCATAAAGGCTACATTTTGGGAAGCTCGCGGCCGAAAATCTTCAACCTGGGGCTCGTCAGCGAACAAATTAACCCCGAAGCACTGCAAAACCTCAACCGCTATAAGAAAAGCGAATACATACACCAGGAAAATATCGGGAACCTGAACTTTTTATCGGCGTATATGCCGCTTTACAACCGCGACGGGCAATTCCTGGCCTACATCAACCTGCAGCATTTCGGGCAGCAGCAAGGCTTTGAAAACCAGATCGAAAATTTCGTCGTGGCGATCATCAACGTCTTTATCCTGCTGCTGGCCTTTTCGATCATTTTGTCGATCCTCGTTTCCAATTGGGTGACTTCGCCGCTCAAGATCATCCAGCAAAGCTTTGCCCGGGTACAGCTCGGCAAATACAACGAGCCGATCGCCTACAATTCCAATGATGAAATCGGGGCGCTGGTGCGCAATTACAACCAGAAACTCGAGGAGCTGGCGTTCACGGCGCAACAGCTCGCACAAAGCGAACGGGAATCCGCCTGGCGCGAAATGGCCAAGCAGGTGGCCCATGAAATCAAAAACCCGCTTACCCCAATGAAGCTCAGCCTGCAGCATTTGCAGCGGATTTTCGACCCGGACGACCCGCATGCGAAGCTGAAGCTCGACAAGGTGATTTTCTCCATCATCGAACAGATTGACGGCCTGACGCTAATTGCCAATGAGTTTTCTAACTTCGCCAAAATGCCGAAGGAAAATAAGGAAAAACTCGATATTTTGCCGATCATCGAAAATACAATCGTGGTTTTCGGGCAGGAAAATGCCGTGGAGCTGAAACTCGAAACCAGCTGTAAAGAAGTTCCTGTTTTTGCCGACAAAGACCTGATCATCCGCGTATTTAACAACCTCATCAAAAACGCGATCCAGGCCATCCCGGAAAAGCGCCGCGGTGAAGTGATCATCCGCATCAGTGAAAAAGACCTGCCTGCGGGACAGGCGGGAGAGAGCTTCGTCATTTCCGTGCAAGACAACGGGA
>CBINGV010000137.1:0-9820 GCA_966250255.1 uncultured Flavobacteriales bacterium
ATGACCAGACCATTGTGGCCTGGACCTATAGTTTCGAACGGCAGGGAGAAACCTGGTTTGGCTTACTCGTGAACCCGCTTTTCCAGCGCAGGGGCCACGGTTCAAAACTGCTTGAAATCCTCAAGCAGCAGCATCCGAAACTCAATGGTTGGGTGATCGACCACCGGGCCGATATCAAGCAAAACGGTGAAAGCTACCCCTCCCCGCTTTCGTTCTACCTCAAAAACAAATTTTGCACCATCCCGGACTGCCGGCTCGAAAACGAGTTGCTTTCCGCCGTAAAAATGCATTGGGAAAAATAATTCCGGCTCCGCAATCCTTTTTCTTTTTTCAATCGTAAGTATTTCTATGAAGCTAACTTGCTGCTATTTGATCAATTAGCATTTTATAGCACATTTTTTTCTATTTTAATTTGGATTTTGTTTAAACTTTTACTTAATTTGTTAAACAAAATGATTAAATACTCATAAAAACTACTTCGAAATGTCGACACTGGAATTCAACGATGCCCTGATCAGCCTGGAACATTACCTGCGTTCCTTCGCATACGGTTTTACCCGGAATACGGAGGATGCAGAAGACCTCACCCAGGAAACAATGCTGAAAGCTTTGCGCTACCGGAAGCTTTATACTCCGAAAACCAATTTCAAGGCCTGGGTTTTTACGATCATGCGGAATGTCTTCATTAACCAGTACCGGCGAAAATTAAAAGCCGCCACCATTTTTGATCGTTCCAAAGAATTATATTTGTTACATAATTCCGGTGAAAACCAGGAGCACCCGATGAATTACATGCTAGGCAAGAACCTCGAGGAGCAGCTCCAAAAGCTGGAAGACGATTACAAGAAGCCTTTCACAATGCATTTCGATGGCTACAAATACCAGGAAATTGCCGAAGAGCTTCAGATCCCGATCGGAACAGTCAAAAGCCGTATCTTTATTGCCCGCAAAAAATTAATGGAGTATTTACCGGATTATCGCGCTCTCAATTGAAAAACAAAAAAATCCATATCCTGGGTTCGGGTGTTGCCGGCCTGTCCTGTGCCAGTTTCCTTGCCCAACAGGGTCATGAAGTCACCGTATTCGAGAAAAACGAAAGCACCGGGGGCCGCGCCCGCATTTTTGAACAGGAGGGCTTTACTTTCGACATGGGGCCAAGCTGGTACTGGATGCCGGGTGTTTTTGAAAAATTCTACAACAAGTTCGGCCACAGCACCAGCGACTTCTATGACTTGGTTCGGCTCGATCCTTCTTACCGGGTTTTCTGGCAGGATGGCACTCAAAATGATATCCCGGCGGATAAAGAAACGCTTTTCGCCTGGTTTGAATCGCTGGAAGCGGGAAGCTCCAAAAAACTGGAGAAATTCCTCGAAGAAGCGGCCTATAAATACGAAGTCGGGATGAACGAACTTGTTTACCGGCCTTCGCTGAGCTGGCTGGAATTTGCCGATTGGCGTATTATCCGCGGCCTGTTCAAGATGCAGCTTACGTCTTCTTTTTCGGAGTATATCCGCCGGTATTTCAAGCACCCGAAAATTCACTCTTTACTGGAATTTCCGGTGCTTTTCCTGGGCGCACACCCCAAAAATACGCCGGCGCTTTACTCCCTGATGAACTATGCCGACCTGGAATTGGGCACCTGGTACCCGATGGGCGGCATGCACGGCATTGTCAAAGCCTTTGAACAGGTTGCCCGTGAACAGGGAGTAAATATCAAAACCTCCCGGGAAGTCAAAAGTTTTGAAATTTCAGGCTCACGTGCCTACCGGGTAAACACGGCCTTCGAAAGCCTGGCGGGCGATTATTTTGTTTCCGGGGCGGATTACCACCACACCGATAAGGATTTGCTTGGCGAAAAGGCCAACTACAGGGAGAAATACTGGGAAAGCCGGCAGCTGGCGCCCTCCTGCCTGATTTTTTACCTGGGCGTGAACAAAAAAATCCCCAACCTGCTGCATCACAACCTGTTTTTCGACGAAAGCTTTGAAGCCCACGCTTCCGAAATATACGATCAGCCGGCCTGGCCGAAAGCTCCTTTATTTTATGCCTGCTGCCCCTCCAAAACCGATCCTTCGGTAGCACCGGAAGGGATGGAAAACCTTTTTCTCTTAATTCCCGTTGCACCGGATCTGCCCGATCATGCCGATAAACGCGCACACTATTTTGAGCTGCTGCTTGCCCGCCTGGAAAAACACTGCGGGACCTCTTTGCGGGAACACCTTGTTGTACAGCGCAGCTACTGCATCGATGACTTTAAAAAAGACTACCATGCTTACCGCGGGAATGCCTACGGACTGGCAAACACCTTGCTGCAAACAGCCAAATTCAAGCCTTCGATCCGGCATAAAAAGATCAGCAACTTTTTCTATACGGGGCAACTGACCGTTCCCGGCCCGGGTCTGCCTCCTTCCATCATTTCAGGGGAAGTGGTGGCCACTGAAATTTTAAAACAAATCAAAAAGGAACGCTTATGAAACAGATATTCGACACACTTTCGCACGACATGAGCTCGCTGACGACGCGCCGCTACAGCACTTCCTTTTCTTTGGGAATTACTTTTCTGCACAAAGATTTGCAAAAGCCCATACACGCCATTTATGGTTTTGTGCGCTTCGCCGACGAGATCGTGGATTCTTTTCATGGCTACGACAAGGCTAGCCTGCTTTCTGATTTCAAAAAGGAAACCTGGAAAGCCATCGACCAGGGCATTTCGCTCAATCCCATCCTGAATTCCTTTCAATGGGCTGTGAATACGTACAATATCCCGGCGGAACTGGTGGAAACCTTCCTGCAATCGATGGAAATGGACCTCGAATACAAAGCCCATGACCAGGCTACTTACGATACGTATATCCTGGGATCGGCCGAAGTGGTGGGACTGATGTGCCTGCGGGTTTTCCTGCGCGGCGACGATGCAGCCTACCGGCAACTGAAAGCCCCGGCGATGAAACTGGGTTCGGCTTTCCAGAAGATCAATTTCCTGCGCGACCTGCGCGACGATTACCACGAGCTGGGCCGGACCTATTTCCCGGGGATCGACCTGAGCGAGTTCAACAGCCTGGCCAAAAAAGAGATCGAAGCGGACATTGAAGCAGATTTTGCCGAAGGCTACAATGGGATTAAACTCTTGCCGAAGGATGCCCGTTTCGGGGTCTACGTGGCCTACATTTATTATTTCAAGCTTTTCCAGAAGATCAAAAATACGAGGCCGGAAGTCATTCTTCGCGAACGCGTGCGGATTCCGAACAATAAAAAATATTCGCTCTTTTTATTTTCGTATCTTCGCCATAATTTAAATTTGTTATAAATGCCGGAGGAAGAACAGTTGATTTTGGTGGATGAGCAGGACCGTGAGCTGGGTTTTTTACCCAAATTGGAGGTTCACCAAAAAGGCCTGCTGCACCGCGCTTTTTCCATCCTGGTTTTTAACCGCAAAGGCGAATTCCTGATCCATCGCCGGGCACAGGAAAAATACCACTCGCCGGGACTCTGGACGAATACCTGCTGCTCGCACCCCAACAAGGGCGAAACCATCGAAGCAGCAGCTCATCGGCGTCTCCAGCAGGAAATGGGCTTTGATTGCCCGCTAACCTTTGCTTATAAGTTCATATATAAAACAGAACTGGAACACGGCCTTACGGAGCACGAGCTCGACTATGTTTTCCTGGGCGAATACGAAGGCGACTTTACTCCGAATCCCGAAGAAGTATCGGCTTTCCGCTGGCTTCCGCTGGAGGATTTACGCGATGAAATCCGCAAAAACCCCGAAAAATTCACTTTCTGGTTCAAAAAAATCATTACGGAACATTTGCGTTCCTTTCAATTTCCAACGAGCAACAGAAAAACGCATTAAACCTCAGAAAAGCCCATGAAAGTTTGCCGCAGAGAAACATTTAACGCCGCGCACCGGCTGAATAACCCGCAATGGAGCGCCGAAAAAAATGCCGAGGTTTTTGGCTTGTGCAACAGCCCGAACTATCACGGCCACAACTACATCCTCGAAACCTGGGTGGAAGGCGACATCAACCCCGAAACCGGCTACGTGATCGACCTGAAAATCCTGAGTGAGCTCATCAACCGCGAGGTGAAGGATCCCTTTGACCACCGCAACCTGAACCTCGATTGTCCCGAATTTGAAAAGCTGAACCCTTCGGCTGAAAACATCGCTTACGTGATTTGGCATAAGCTTCGCAAGCAGCTAGACCCGAAGTACAAACTGGAAATACGCTTGTGGGAAACCGACCGTAACAGCGTTTTTTTTGACGGAAATTAATTCATATAATATGCTAATGTGCTAATTGGGTTTCGTTAATTTATGAGGCAATTAGCACATTAAACCATTAGCATATTATCTCATTAGCACATTACCAAATTAAACATGAAAGCGATCTTCTGGCACCGCCGCGACCTGCGCATTCCCGATAATGCAGCTTTATACTACGCGTTAAAGGCCAGTGAAGCCGTGCAGCCCGTTTTTGTGTTTGACACTGAAATTCTTTCAAAGCTACCGGCAAACGATCAGCGGGTACTGTTTATTTACCGCGAGATTGAAGCCCTGAAAGCCGCTTATCAAGAACTCGGTTCGGATTTGCTGGTGCTCCATGGAAATCCTGTCCGGGTCATCCCTCAATTGGTGATGCAATCGGGCGCAAAACGGCTTTACGCCAACAAAGATTATGAGCCGGATGCCCTGGAACGCGACCGCCTGGTATTTGAAAGCCTGGAAAAGCAAGGCATCGGGTTTATTGCCAAGAAAGACCAGGTCATTTTCGAAAAGTATGAAATTGTAAAAGCGGATGGTACGCCTTACACGGTTTTTACCCCCTACATGCGTCGCTGGAAAGAAAAACTGGACGATTTCCAGCTCACCGGCTACCCGGTCGAAAAATACCTGCATTCCCTGGCAAAAATAAGCAAAGCAAGCGCGCTTCCGGCTTTGGACGAGCTGGGCTTTTCCGGTGAAGAGCAGGTGGATTTCCCCGGGCGGGAATTTTCGGCGGAATTGATTCGGAACTACAGCCAAAAGCGGGATTTCCCGGCGCTTGCAGGAACGAGCCGCCTCAGTATCCATTTGCGTTTCGGAACGATCAGCATCCGGGAACTTGTGCGCCAGGCCCGGGAAACGAACGAAACTTTTTTAAATGAGCTGATTTGGCGCGAGTTTTACCAGATGATCCTGTATCATTTCCCGCATGCGGCAAAGGACTCATTTAAGCGGCAATATGATTTTATTCCCTGGGAAAATAACGAAAGCTATTTTGAACGCTGGTGTGCCGGAAAAACCGGTTACCCGCTGGTGGACGCCGGGATGCGGGAGCTCAACGCTACGGGATTTATGCACAACCGCGTGCGGATGGTGACGGCCAGTTTCCTGTGCAAGCATTTGCTGATCGACTGGCGCTGGGGCGAGCGTTATTTTGCCGAAAAACTGCTCGATTTTGAGTTGGCAAGCAACAGCGGCGGCTGGCAATGGGCTGCGGGCTGCGGTTGTGATGCCGCCCCTTATTTCCGGGTATTTAACCCGCTTGCCCAGCAGGAAAAATTCGACCCGAAACTGGAATACATCCGCCGCTGGGTACCGGAATACGGAACGGCTGCTTATCCTGAACCGGTCGTTGATCACAAAGAAGCCCGCGAAAAAGCAATTTTCACCTACAAACAAGCCTTAAACCCATGACTTTAAAAAAAGGAAAGAACTGCCCGGTTTTTAGCCTGGAAAACCAGCACGGCGAAACGGTCAGGCTCGAAGATTACCTCTTCCGGCACAATATCGTACTGTACTTTTACCCGCAGGATGACACCGGTGGCTGCACCCGCGAAGCCTGTGCCTTCCGTGACCGTTTGCAGGAATTCGAATCCCTGGGCGCCGTGGTTTTCGGCATCAGCCCGGATTCCGTTGCATCCCATGCAGAGTTTGCCCGGAAACACCAATTGAATTTTTCCATTTTAGCCGATCCGGGACGCCAAGTTGCCCGGAAATTCGGCATTGTTTTCCCGCTCCTGCCCATTTTCCCGCGGCGGGTCACTTTTATCGTCGACAAGCAGGGAAAAATTGTCAATTCCCATGAAAAACTGCTGGATGCCGGCAGTCACCTTGCATTTGCCCGCAAAGAGCTGGAAGGACTGTTGTGAATCTTATTAACTTTTGACTTTTAATAAGATTTTTTTCCCGCTTCGCGGTCATTGCTATTTTTTCCTATTTTTGGTATTGTTAAAAATCAGCATTGCCCTAAATTGAATTGCCAATGAATTTTGAAGTTTCACACCACAGCGCTTACGTTTTGGTTAAGTCCAAAGTAGACAAACTGGATGTCAACACGGCATCGGACCTCAAATCGGAATTGGTTTTACTCAACAAAAAGGGCTACAATTCATTGGTGCTTGATCTTTCAGAAACCAAATACTGTGATTCTTCCGGTTTGAGCGCCATCCTGATGGCTAACCGGCTTTGCAAGGATTCCAGCGGTGAATTTGTGCTAACCGGCCTGAATGCCACCATCCTGAAACTGATCCAGATTGCACAGCTCGACCGGGTGCTTACGTTAAAAAACACACCTGAAGAAGTCCTCGAAGCCAAAAAATGAGTTTTGAGCTGACGATTTTAGGTTCGGGGGCCGCCCTTCCCACCGGGAAACGCAACCCGGCAGCCCAGTACCTGAATTGCAATGAACGCCATATTTTAATTGACTGCGGCGAAGGCACCCAAAACCAAATCCGCCGTTTTGGCATCAAAATCCAGAAAATCCGTCACATCCTGATTTCGCACCTGCATGGCGATCATTTTTTTGGCCTGGCCGGTTTGCTAAGTACCATGAACCTCCTGGGACGTACGCAGGGAATCACGCTCTATGCCCCGCCGATGCTCAAAGACATTATTGAGCTGCAATTGCGGGCTTCGGGCTATCGCTATGATTTTAAGCTCGATTTTGTCCCGCTGGAAATGACTTCCATGCAAAAGATCATGGAGGACAAGCTGATCGAAATCCATGCCTTCCCGATGAAGCACCGGATCCCGGCCTTTGGCTTCCTGGTGAAGGAAAAAACGAAAGAGCATCCCATCCTGGGTGAAGAACTGCGGGCCGCCGGCATCTCGCTGCAGGCCATTCCCTTTTTCCGCCAGGGAATCGATTACACGGACGAAAACGGGAAAGTTCACCGGGCGGAAGATTATACCCTACCTCCCAAGCGCTCTGCTTCCTATGCCTATTGTTCGGATACGGCCTACCTGGAAACGCTGATCGATTGCGTGAAAGATGTCGATTTGCTGTACCACGAGGCTACCTTCATTGAAAAACATAAGGACCGTGCCCAAAGCACACTGCACAGTACTGCCCGCGAGGCTGCACAGATTGCCAGCAAGGCCGGGGCCAAAAAGCTGCTCCTGGGCCACATCAGCACCCGCTATGAAAACACGGACATTCACCTTTCGGAAGCCAAAAGCATTTTTGAAAACACGGAAGTGGTGGAGGATGGAATGCGCTTCACTGTTTAGCCCTATCCCCTAAAAAACAACAGGTAACAAAACAAGTATAAATACCTTTTTTTATAGGTAAAAGTCGTATGTTGGTTCATTCGCCGATTAAATTGATTAAATTCAATCTATACTGATCAACCAATATTACTGATTATGGAAACCCGAATCCCCTGGCTGCTTTTTTTATTTCTCCTGTTTTCCTGCCAAAAAGAAAATAAAACAGTTTCTTCGCCCAACGAATCTTCTTTTGATTTGACTGCCATTCAACAAGAAGAAATAACGCATCTGAAACACGAGTTAAAATTCAAAAAAAATCAATTTGAAAAATCGGTTTCTCCCGGATCAGATGAAAATTACATGGATATTTATGGCCTCGTTTTTCAAAATGCCTTAGTCCGGGCAAATGAATTGAATGCGATTTACAATGAGCAGCTTTCACCTGAATCAGCACTTGAAAAATGGAGCTCAGACTTAAATACGAGTTACCAGGAAGGGATAAATCATATCCCGGTAAAGCGCAATGAAAATATTACATTTTCTGATTTTGCAAAAACAATACACGATTTATACCTGGATGATTTCGAAAATGCGATCAATCACAACCAGTTGATTTCCCATTCGAAAATTTTTGAACGGTTTATTGACGAAACGGAACTTTTATCCACAGATGAAAAAGATGCTTTATTCATGGAAATAGCCATTTTGAAATATAGCATCTACAGCATGTATGAATTTGGCACTGTCATAAACGGCACTGACGCTAGTCAAGGCTTTAGCAAATCTCAGTTATGGAACTGCATC
The DNA here is from genome assembly GCA_966250255.1 of uncultured Flavobacteriales bacterium. Classification (GTDB taxonomy): domain Bacteria; phylum Bacteroidota; class Bacteroidia; order Flavobacteriales_D; family Crocinitomicaceae; genus M2408. Next base: position 8,276 of record CBINGV010000137.1, read on the forward strand.
GGAAAAAAAGTGCGCCAAATTCACCAGGATTTAGGAAATACCGCCGGATTCCTTTTCTGTCAGGCCTTTTTGGATATCATCATCCTCAATTGCGTATCTTATTTGCTTTTAAATGAATAAATTAGCAATATGCCAAATAAACAATTTCCAATAGCTATTGCTGTTTTAATCCTCTTGACAGGACTTAAACTACTTCTATCTTCCTGGAAAGCTTCAGAGTACCTGTTTTATTTGGACATGCTCACATCCATTTGGCTGCTCCTTCTTTTTATCCGTCTCAGGGAACTTTTTATCCGGCCGGGAGAACTACTTTTAGAAAGAATCGTCTTGCTGTATCACCTCCTGTTTATCAGCCTGCTTTTACCGGCCTATATCGGCCAGGAATTGATTCCCTTCCCTTACCCGCATGCCATTGCCTGCGCCGGTTCGGCCCTTCTTCTGCTGTTAAGTTTCCTGTTTATAAAAGAGCAACGCCGGATTTACCCGGTCAATATTTTGTTGTTTCTCTTCCTAAACCTGGATTTTTTAAGGAGCTTTTTCGGGAATAATTAAGCGCCGGGTTAAAACCTCAAATGCTTTACTGTATCTCCCTTATTGATCAATTGTTTCAGGGATTGGATGCCGATTTCTAGGTGCTTGTCCACGTAATTGGAAGTCACTTTGTCATCGCTGGCGGAGGTTTTCACGCCTTCCGGGGTCATCGGCTGATCAGAAACGAGCAATAAGGCACCGGTCGGGATCCCGTTTGCAAAACCTACGGTGAAAATCGTGGCTGTTTCCATATCGATGGCCATCGCACGGATTTTATTGAGGTATTCCTTGAATTCGTCATCGTGTTCCCACACGCGGCGGTTGGTGGTATAGCAGGTTCCTGTCCAGTAATCGCAATTGAAATCGCGAATGGTGGTGGAAATTGCTTTCTGGAGGGCAAATGCCGGTAAGGCCGGGACTTCAGCCGGGAAATAATCGTTACTTGTTCCTTCCCCGCGGATGGCCGCGATCGGGAGTACAAAATCACCTACGGCATTTTTCTTTTTCAAACCGCCGCATTTCCCGAGGAAAAGCACCGCTTTGGGCTTGATCGCCGACAGGAGGTCCATGCAGGTAGCTGCCGAAGCGCTTCCCATTCCGAAATTGATGATGGTGATGTTATTCGATGTGGCACACTGCATCGGTTTCCCGATCCCGATTACCGGAACGTTGTGCTGATCGGCAAATTTCTCTACGTAGTTGTAAAAGTTGCAAATGAGGATATACTCGCCAAAATTTTCCAGTTTTTCGCCCGTATAGCGGGGTAACCAGTTGTCTACGATCTCTTTTTTTGTCTTCATGCTAATATCGATTTAGTGGGAATTCTTTTTTTGACGTGTGGAACAAATATAGCCAGAATATTGGAAAATATAGCCTTACAGCTAAAAATTGATGTTAAACTAACCTTCTCTTAATGCACTTTCGAACATGAAGACCGGGCATATTTTCCATCGGATGTGATGCTTTCTTTGGAGAAAGGTCGCTGCAGGATTTCAAATCTGTTTATTCTTTTTT
>CBINGV010000138.1:0-9819 GCA_966250255.1 uncultured Flavobacteriales bacterium
AAAGACCAAAGTATTTCATCAGGATCGACACGTTTTCGGGGCTGAATTTGACATTGAACTGTTTCAGCTTGCGCTCAAGTGTTTCGCGGCCATCAAAGGCGATGCTTTTGCGCTCTTCCATGAGCGAAGTTTTGATTTTCTGCTTCGCACGCGCCGTCGTTACGAATTTGAGCCATTCGTCGGCTGGTTTTTGTTTCGGAGAGGTGATGATTTCGACCTGGTCGCCGTTGTGGAGCTGGTAGCTGAGCGGCACGAGCTTGTTGTTTACTTTGGCGCCGATGCATTTATCGCCGATCTGGGTGTGGATGTCGTAAGCAAAATCGAGAATTGTCGCGTCATGCGGCAATACACGGAGGTCGCCCTTGGGCGTGAAGACATAGATTTCTTCGGCGAACAGGTTCATTTTGAACTCGTTCACAAAGTCGAGCGCACTGAAATCCGGGTTTTCCATCAAGTCGCGGATTTCGGCCAGCCAGCGGTCAAATTTCGAATCTTCGCCTTTTTCTTCCTTGTATTTGTAATGGGCGGCGAGGCCTTTTTCAGCGATCTCGTCCATGCGCTTGGAGCGAATCTGCACTTCAACCCATTTTCCCTGCGGTGACATGACGGTTGTGTGAAGGGATTCATAACCATTGGCGCGCGGCGTCGAAATCCAGTCGCGGAGCCGGTCGGGGCTCGGTTGGTAAAAATCCGTCACAATACTGTAAATCCGCCAGCAATCGGGTTTTTCGAGCTCAATCGGGGTGTCGATGATCACGCGGATCGCAAACAAATCGTATACCTCTTCGAAAGGAACGCCTTTGGTTTGCATTTTGCGCCAGATGGAGGAAATGGATTTCGTGCGGGCCTTGATGTCGAAAACATAGCCTTCGTGGAACAAGGCTTCGCGGATCGGGTGCACAAAGCGGCGGATGAAGCGGTTACGCACATCCTGGGTGGATTTCAGCTTGCTCTCAATATCCTGGTAAACTTCCGGCTCGGTGTGCTTAAAGGCCAGGTCTTCCAATTCGCTTTTGATGGAATATAATCCCAGGCGATGGGCGAGTGGAGCATATAAAAACTTGGTTTCGGACGCAATTTTGAGGCGTTTTTCAGGCGCCATGCTGCCCAGGGTGCGCATATTGTGCAGGCGGTCGGCGAGCTTGATCAGCACCACGCGGATATCGTCCGATATGGTGAGGATCATTTTCCGGAAATTCTCCGCCTGGATGGAAGCATTTTCGTCAAACACTTCCGGGATTTTGGTCAGACCGTCGATAATCCGCCGCGACTTTTCGCCGAAGAGGTCTTCAATGTCCTGTAAAGTAATGTGGGTATCTTCAACCGTGTCATGGAGCAGGGCACAAACAACGCTGGTTGTTCCCAGCCCGATTTCTTCGGAACAAATGCGGGCCACGGCAATCGGGTGGTAGATGTAAGGCTCACCGGATTTGCGGCGCATGTCCTTGTGGGCTTCCACGGCGACGTCAAAAGCTTTGCGTATGAGTTGGGTATTTTCCCGGGAGCGGTCTTTGGTGGTCCGCAGCAAGCCCTTGAAGGCATTCAGGATTTCCTTCCGTTCTTTTTCTAAATCTATTTCTGTCAACTTGCTCATTCCCCTAAGCCCTTGTGTTTTTTATCATTGACCGGGTTATTTTGCCGGTAAAATTTTTGCTTTTACTTCTCCGAAACCAACTCGCACACCGTCTTTTTCACAATGACCGCGCATGATCACCGTGTCTTTGTCCTGGATAAATTTGCGCTCGCTGCCATCGGATAATTTCAAGGGTTTTGTTCCTTTCCAGGCCAGCTCAAGCATGGAACCGTAAGAATCGGGTGTTGGCCCGGATATTGTCCCGGAGCCCATCAGATCACCACATTTGATGTTACAGCCATTCACGGTATGATGTGCGAGCTGCTGCGCCATGTTCCAGTACATGTATTTCAGGTTCGAAGAACAGATCAGGTTTTCTTCACCGTTTTCCGGTTGCAGATGTACGCTTAAGTTGATGTCATAGGATTTTTGTCCTTCAAATTCGAGGTAGCTGAGTACTTTCGGTTCCTGTGCAGGCCCGTCGCATTTGAAAGGCTCAAGCGCATCCATGGTTACGATCCAGGGTGAAATGCTGGACGCAAAGTTCTTCGCCAGGAAAGGTCCGAGCGGAACATATTCCCAGGTTTGGATGTCACGTGCAGACCAGTCGTTGAAGAGGCACATGCCAAAAATGTAGTCTTCCGCTTCCGCTGTGCTGATGGAATCGCCGAGGGCTTTTCCGTCGAAGGTTATAAAAGCGGTTTCCAGCTCAAAATCCAGGTTGCGGCACGGAGCAAAGATCGGATCGGCATTCGGGTCCGGCTTGATTTGGCCTTTCGGGCGGTAAATGTCCTGCCCGGAGAGGATCACTGAGCTGGCGCGCCCGTGGTAACCCACCGGGATCCAGAGCCAGTTTGGCAGCAAAGCGTTGGCCGGGTCGCGGAACATCGTGCCGACGTTCGTAGCATGTTCCCGGGATGAATAAAAATCAGTATAATCACCGATTTTCACTGGCATGCACATCGTCACCTGCTCAACCGGGATGAGGACTTGCCCGACGTGGTGTTCGTTTTTCTGAAGATCGGTGAAATTGGCATCGAGCAGCTTGGAAATGCGGTTGCGCAGATCGCGGGTACCCTTTTTACCTTTTTCCATGAGGGTATTGAGGTACCTGGTGTCAAAATCCGCCAGCTCAAAGGGCAGGTTTTCGAGGTAGCCGAGCACAAACAGGGCTTTCAGGTCAATCACAAAATCCCCGATGCGAACACCTGCGCGCTCACTGGATTGGGCGGTTTTGAAGATGCCAAAGGGTAAATTCTGGATCGGAAAGTCTGAATCTCGCGGTACTTCAATCCACGATTTAAGTGCAGGGTTGTTTGGGTGTACGCTCATATCGGATTTTTGACAAAGTTAATAAGTAAATTTTGAATTTTCAGGCCCCCCGAAAGTGTTTATCCTAATTTAGAAAATTAAATCGGAAAAACAAGATTCAGGGACAAAAAAAATCCCTCCCGGAGACCGGGAAGGATTTTCGATTTATCCGTTTGGAATATTATTTGGTCACAACAAAGCGATCGGTGTACACTGGTGTGTTTTGCCCGTTAAACAGTTTGTAGAAGTAAACCCCGTTTGATAAGTCATTGAGGGATACGCTTTCCACTTTGTTTTTTACTGAAATTTCAGAGATCACTTTCCCGGTGAAATCCAGTATCTGGATTGCTTTCACATCTTCGCTCACTTCAAAGTTAATCAGTTCTTTTGCCGGGTTCGGGTAGCATTTTACAGTGACAGCCTGTGTTGTTTCTTCGAGGCCTACATAATCCAGTACAAAAGACTGTGAATCAGAACAGCCGTTTTGGTCGGAAACCGTTACGTTATAGGTGCCCAGGGCTGTCAGGTTACTCAGGTTGGCCGCAGTGGATGTGAACCCGTTCGGACCAGTCCAGGAGTAAGTATAACCTGGTGTCCCACCGTTTACAGTAGTGGAGATAGAGCTTACGCTTGCAGAACCGGAAACGGTTACAGGAAGCGGTTGACCGAGCTCAAAGCTGGCAGTTGTTGTACAGTTTCCGTTTGTGCCGCTTACGGTATAAGTTCCGGCAGCCAGGTTTGTCAGGTTCAGGCCGGTTGCGCCCGTGCTCCAGGTAAAGGTATAACCGCTGATACTTCCGCCGGATGCGCTCACGCTTAATGAACCGTCTTGTGCGCCGGAGCAGCTTACGAAATGTGTTTCATTGATGTTCACTGTCGGTGCCCCGTTTTCGGAGATGGATACCGATGCGGAGTTTACACAGCTTCCGTTGGTAACGGTAAGTGTATAGTTTCCTGCAGGGAGGTCGTTGATCGTAAAGGTGTTACCGAAGCCCGGTCCGGAAGTTCCGGTGGCTGCACCGGTCCAGGTGTAAACGTAAGTAGAGGTAGTACCGCCGGAAGCTGTTATGTTGATCTGTCCGTTGGTGCCGCCGCAAGTCGTTACGTTTTGTTTTACGGTTGAGATCCCGATTTCCTGCGGCTGTGTCAGCGTGAAGCTTTGCGTCAGCGCACAAACGCCGTCTGTACCGTTAATGGTGTAGGTTCCCGCAGAAAGTCCTGTACGGGTTGTCAGGGTCGAACCGTTTTCCCAGCTAAAGGAGTAACCGGCAGAAGAACCGTCTACCGTGTAGCTGATCGCACCGTCGGAAGAACCGTAACAGCTGATCGGGGACACCTGGTTAATGGTCATTGTAGGGGAAGTAATCGAGCCGATCACCACATCCGGAATGGTTACCTGGCAACCGTTGTTGGTCAGGGTGAGGTCATACGTTCCTGCCTGCAGGCCGGTAACGGTGTAGCTGTCGGATTGGTTTGCACCGGAAGAGCCATTCTCAGGACCTGTCCAGGAGATGCTGTTTTGTCCTGCCACGGCATTTCCGCCGGTTGTGATGTTCAGGGCAATGGTACCGCTTTGCGGGTTACAGGTCGGTGCATCGGTTGTGTTGGCAGTTGCATCATAAGAAACACAGCCCTGACCGAAGTTCATACGGACAGCAAGGGTTTTGGTAATGGATGAATAGGAACCGTTAATGAGCGTACCTGCTGCAAAATCATCGTTTCCATTGTTTGCCGCTACGTACAGACCACCGCTCAGGACATCAGAACCAACACCTACAAAGTAAGTGGTTCCTGCCTGCAAAACAGCCGGGTTGTCAAGGTAAATACGAATGTACTGGCCACCGCTGATTTCGCTTGCGCTAACTGTTTTGAAGCCTTCACCGATGTAAGTGGTACCGGAAAGGAAAATGCGGAAGTTCTGGTTGGCCGTTGTACCCGATGCAAATTTCACGTCAACACTGTACAGCGTAGCCGTATTCTTGCATTCAAAAGCATTTACGAGGTAATAACTACTGTTGGTAGCTGCCGTACCAAAGGTTTGGGTCGGACTCTGGTCGTGGGCATAATAATCGTTCTGCGTCTGGAAGTTGAAAGTCCGGGAGTTATTCGTATTATCGGCATCATCTCCCAGGGTAAAGGTCAGTGTATAGGTTTTGTTTATGGCCGGGGTATATCCTGTTGCAATCCATACATAACTGGTGTCGTTTCCTGCGATGCTAAAGGTCGTGTTGCCGGTGTAAACGTTGGAAGTACCGTCGTTGATTACTACGCCGAGGGTGTTCCCGCTCATGGTTGTAGCGGATAAATTGGCTACTTTACAACCAACGGTCAAAGGTGCGCGCTGGGAGTTCGGGATCAGGGTGTAATCAAAAGCTGTTTCCACGTTGCCGTTGTAGGCCCAGAGGTTTTTCAGGTCGCCGTTTCCACCGCCTCCGCCGCTGCTTTCTACGAGGATATCGTCCAGGATAAGCTCGTATTGGTCGTAACAGTCGTGGTGTCTGAAAACTAAATACACGGAGTTGTCACCGGCAAAAGAGCTGATGTCAAAGGTGTAGGTAGGCATAGACTGCGGCTGGTCGTTCGTAAAGGTGTGGACCGGTGTGCCGCTTATTACAGTGTTGATATTGGAAATACTACCAGTGACATACACGCTGAAGTTTTCCGAGTAATAGCTCGTACGGTAGCTCCCGATTTTGTAGGACAAGGTCACGTTTCCGGATGCGGAAGCGAGGTTGATTGCCGGCGAAATCAGGACGTTGTCCGGTGACAGGGCGCCGTTATTGTAAGATTCGGAATACGCTACGGATCCCTGGGCATCGAATGCGGTTCCGGAAAGTACCGTGGAAGACCAGTTGTAAGAATCACCGTCAAGGTCATTGCTTGTCCATCCGGTCAGCCCATCGTTAAAGTCTTCTGAAAAGTGGGTCGTTTGTGCAGTAGCGCCCAGGCTTATAAACAGAGAAACTGATAATAAGAGGTAAATTTTCTTCATGGATAATTTTTTTCGTAAAATTAACGCTTTTTTATAAAGAAAAATAAAATTGAGGCACTGAATTGATAAGTGCTGATAAAATATTTTTATTTCACGTCAGTAGTTGAATAAATGCAGTTTATTTACTTTTTGCCCAGAGCAGCAAAAAGTAAAACAAAAAATGCTCTTTTCCCTGTTTCCAAGGCAATTTCCATCAGTAAGCTGAATGGAACCGCCGACCGGTCAGCACTTCATGCTTGTCAGCAAGCTGACGCACTTCCGTTTGCCCGGCGGCTATTGCCGGGGAAACAGGAAAGCTTCGAGTTGCCGTTTTTGCAAATTTGACCGGGCTGACGCTTGTCTTTATCAAAAATTTTACTTAATCCAGATCGGGTAATCGAGGCTCAGGTTTTCCAGGCGCGATGTCGGCTGCTGTTTGCCTTCGCTGAGGCGCGTAACCTCGCCGCGCACGTAAGCCTGCATTTCGGAGAGCATGATTTTGCCATCCTGGTTGATGTCGGCCTTTTGGGTACTGAGCCCGTTCAGGAGGCAATAGGTAAACAAGCCGTTTTTCCAGGTAGAAGATTCCATGGCGTATTCGGCGCCACCGGCCGAGCTGATGATCGTTGAGCCGGTCCCGCGCCGTAAGTCGGAGAACAATTCCTTGACCAGCTCGGAGGTATTTTCCAGGCCTTCTCCTTCTTTTTTGCGCACGCCCTGTCCGGCGGTCCGGAATTCAACGTCTTCTTCTTTTTTGATGGTTTTGTTTTCCTGTTCTTTCTCGATTTCGTTTTTGTCAACTTCCCCGGAATGGCAAGTATCCATGAAGAGCAATTTCTTCAAAGCGCCGACTCCGTCAAGCAATTCTTCAATTTCAGAGAAAAGCATGCCTTTCATAGCCGGCTGGTTGAAATCGATATCGTAGGTGGCGTAGTAATAATCCAGGTTTTCATCAAGTAAGCCGTGCCCGGCAATGAAGACCATCACCACATCGTTCCGGGTGGATTTTTGCAGGAAAGCTTTGAGTTTTTCAATGTTTGCTTTCGTGGATTGCTCATCCAGCAGAATTTCGTGGAAGACTTGATTATAGGCCGGATCTTTTTTGAAGGTTTCGACCATGTCCTGCGCATCTTTGGAAGCGTATTTGAGGTTAAAACGCTTGTCCTTGTAGAGCGATGTCCCGATGGTAACGAGGTACAAATCCGGTTTTTTACCTGTTTGGGAGGTAAATATCGTAAAGCTTTCTTTCAGGGATTCGGCACCCTGGTCATTGAGGGCTGAAATCTGTACTTTGTTGCGTCCTTCGGCCAGGTCGAGCTGGATGGTTTGCTCCACGGATGCTGATTGGACTTTAATTCCGGCGCGGCCATAAACGGGAACGTCGTTGATGAATACGTTGATCCGGTCGAGGCGGTATTTGCTGTCGGAAGCCGAGAAGGTGATATCCACTGATTTTTTATCGCCGGACAATTGCTGTTTTTTGATGGCTACCTGCGGCAGGTGGATTTCGCCCTTCATTTGTTGTTCGCTCATGCCCATTTTTTCGAGGCGTTTGAGGTAAGCCTTGTAATAAAAATTGCGAATTTTTTCGCTTCCCAGCCCGAGCTCTTCGAGGATGATGTCGGGGCGGTTGTATTTGAGGTCAAACTGCTCGAAAGGGTAGAAACGGGCGGTGTTGTCCTTGCCCTGGTTGACGTAGTAGCCCACGTATTGCGCGCCTTTTTTCGAAGCGGAGAAATAACCCTTTTCGTCCCAAATGATCCATTCGCCGTCAGTGGTCATGAAAATGGAGGCGATCGGGTAAATGAATTCTGCCCGGTAATCATCCAGTACGGATTCAAAAACATCTTCGCTGAGGCTGCGCAGCTCGGTTTTTTTGAGGGCATCTACGATTTTCTCCCAGGATTGGATCGAGCGCTTGCCAAAATCGTCTTCGAGCTTGAGTTTTTTGATGTTTTCCTCGAGGCTTTGTTTCAGGTTCGGGTATTTCGGGGCGATCTCGGTATCCATGTATTCTTTCAGGGATTTGGGTGCCTTGCCATCGTCAAATTTGCCCAGGTTTTCGAGGCTCCAGATGCGGATCGTATTGTCAGACGAGGAGGAAATAAGTCTTCTGCCGTCGGGAGAAATTGATAGTCCGTGCATCAGGTCGTTGTGGCCCACGAAACGCTTGTATAATTTGCCGTCGGTCCCATAGGCCTCGAGGTGGCCGTAATCACCGCCGGTAATGACGAAATTATCTTTGGTGAGCGTGTAGACCGTATGCCGGGAACCGGTAAATTCATCGCGTTTGATGGTGTCGAGGACCGCATTTCCCTTTTTGATCTCCAGCCCGGCCTGTAAGCCGTCCAAGCCATTGTGGGTGCGGCACCATTTGATATTGAAATCCTGATTTTGGGTCACCGGGCGGTTGTAGGCCTGGTTGGTGCTGGCGCTGACGGTTTTGAGGAAAAGATCGAATTCTTTGTTGAAGGCCGAATTGCCAAAGTTTTCGGTCCAGGCATCGGCGAAGGCAACGGTCCCGTTATTGATAGCCACGGCATAAGGATTGAAGCCATTGGTTTTGAATGTTTTCAGCAGCTTTTGTTTGCCGTTGGCGTCTTTTTCGATCGACCAGATGAAAATATCGTTTTCCGAACCGCCGGCGCAAACGTAGGTATTGGCATCAATGAAATCCCCGCAAATGATGGAAGCGTCGGCCCCATCAAAATCGGCAATTTTAACCCAGTCGTTGTTTGTTTTTTCGTAAATAAAGGCATGCTGGTCCGTCCCGCGGGCACTGCAGCCCGTCATCAGGCGTTTCCCGTCGGGTGAAAATTTCAGGAAGCCGGGTTTGGTGTCATTCGGAATGAAATAGTAGGCTTTGAATTTGCGGTCGTAGATGATGATCAGGTTTTCCAGGGCAAAGGCGAACTCTTCCCGCGTAGGGGAAACAGCGAGATCGTTGACGTAAGTTGCCACATCCTTCATGCCTTTTTTCATGAGCATCGGCACGGTTTTTTTGTCAATTTTCAGGGGTTTGGCCGGGTTTTGAATGTCCCAAAAACAAATGATCCCTTTTTTGTCCACGCTCATGAGGAGATCGGAAGCGGCTTCATGCTCGAGCAGGGTTTCTTCGGCCGCGAATTTATGGAAATCAAAGGTGCCGGTTTTTTGCCCGGTGTTGACGTCCCATTTGTAGATTTTTGAATAAATATCGCCGGCAATCACGGATTTGGAATCGGCCGAGAAGCTCAAGCCCTGCGGTGGCGCCCCGAGCCCTTTCAGCACGCGGACCAATTCACCGCTTTCATAATCGAAAATACGGATGTCGCCCAGGTCTTCGCTTTCGTCATCGGCGCCAAACCAGCCGCCGGCTGCGAGGTATTTGTTATCGGGAGAAAGCTCGATGAAATACACCATGCCTTCGGAACCCGGCCCGATTTTACCGCGGTATTCGAGCACGACTTCACCGGTTTCGAGGTCCCATTTTTTGATCGTTTTGTCAAAGCTGGCGGTAACGACGTATTTTTTGTCATTACTTACGGCGATATCGCGCACCTGGGCCTTGTGGCCGCTTGGTTTTACAACAAGCATTTCGTTTTGCGACCAGCACAGGGAAACGCAGCAGAGCAGGAAGAGTACCGTTAATTTCATGCGTTAAAATTAAGCAAAAAGCTGTATAGGAGGGAATACGTAAGATGACTTATTTTAATCCGAATTCCCGGGACAAATTGGGTTAAGAGGCTAATGTGCTAATTGGTTTTTGTAATTTATCTGCAGATTAATAATATTTTGTTCCGTCCAGGTAGTTTTTCACATAATCTGTCACGCCTTCTTCCAGTGTGTGGAAGGGTTTTTTGTAGCCGCTGCTGATCAGTTTGTTCATATTGGCCTCGGTGAAATACTGGTATTTGTCGCGGATGTCGATCGGCGTATCGATGAATTCGATGTGCGCTTCGCGGTCCATGGCTTTGAAGGTGTT
>CBINGV010000139.1:0-9761 GCA_966250255.1 uncultured Flavobacteriales bacterium
GCTTACACCATTCTTGCCCTGAATAAATTTTACGCCGTGTTCCGCGATCCGGAATATCGGATCAAAATGGAAAATGCACTCAACTGGTTCCTGGGCAATAACCATTTGGAGCAAATCGTTTACAATCCCTGCACCGGTGGTTGCTATGACGGCCTGGAAGAAAATTACGTTAATCTCAATCAGGGAGCCGAGTCAACAGTCAGCTACCTCATGGCACGGCTTTGTATGGAAAAGCTCAACCGCATGCAACAGGCCAGCCTGGAGATTACGAATGGTTTCCAGGACACGGATTTCAACCTGATTTCGGCCTGAATAAAAGCCGGAAGGCAACATTTTACTAGGAAATCTGCAAAGAAAAGCACAAATCCTGTAAACACAAAAAGCAGATTATTCCGCATCTTTGTTAAAGTAAAAAAGCAACAACTAAAATTGACCTTTTAAGACGCAACAGCTTACAACAAACCGCATCATGGGAAATTTTTTATATACACTTGCTATTATCCTGCTATTCATCTGGGCGGTCGGGTTTATTGGCTACAACCAGGATGGACTCATTCACTTGCTACTTGTCGTTGCGGTAATTGCCATCATCATCCGGCTTATTCCCTGGAAGAAAAGCTAAAAAAGAAAATAAATACGTAATTCAACTAAAACCAAAATAAAATGGAAAATTCAAGCAACACAGGCAAAATCCTGGGCGCGCTGCTCGTGGGAGCCGTAGTCGGCGGAGTAATCGGCGTACTTTTCGCACCGGATAAAGGAAGCGAAACACGCAAAAGATTAGCATCGAAGGGAGATGATCTGAGAAACACCGTCAAAGACAAATTCAATAGCTTCATGGATGATTCCGAGCGGGCTTATGACGACGTGAAACAAAAAGTAAAAGACACGGCTGAACACGTTTCCAAAACGTATAACAAAGCCTGATCTTTTTTTAACCTTTTAAAACTAAGCTGGAGTCGGAATGCTTGTCATTCCGGCTTTTGAAAAACTTTACGGCCATGGAACTCAAGGAGGAAATCAAAGAAGAGATCAGGGAGTCAGTCCATCCTTTATTTGATAAATTTGAAGATTATACCAAAACAAGCGTCGAGCTTGTCAAGCTGAAATCGATCAGCAAAACGGGGGATATCATTTCCATTATGGCCTTTCAGGTACTTATTTTCGGGTTCATCAACCTTTTTGTCCTGGTCGGGTCCTTTGCCCTGGCGTTATACATCGGACAGCTCCTCGGCGAGCTCTATTACGGCTTCCTGATTGTGACCGGGTTTTACGCGGTCGTATGCGGGCTGATTTACCTGTTCAGACGCGGTATTAAATCCTGGATTAAAAAGACCTTTGTTGTCAACTACCTAAACTGATGCCCCATGCACACGATCAATAACCTGGAAGACCTTGAAAAAGCAATCAAACAGCTGGAAGCACAGCGCGAACATGAGTGGACCGCTGTAAAAAACCAGTTGGGTGAAACCCTGGAGGATTTACGTCCGACCAATCTCCTGACGAATGCCATCCAGGATGTCATTCATTCACCAGAGCTCCAAAAAAACCTGTTAGATTCTGCCATCGGCATGTCAACGGGTTTCCTGGCAAAAAAACTGGTTTTCGGCCAGACCCGGAACCCGGTCAGCCTGCTTCTCGGCGCCATTTTGGAAACCGCAGTCTCAAACAATGTTTCCAAACATCCCGAAGGCATCAAATCCGTCGGGAAATTTCTGCTCAACAAGTTTTTCGGTCAGGGCAAAACCACCCAGAACGGCCACGCCAAACACCTGGATGAAGAGGCCCAAAACGAAAGACAGGATTAACTCAACTTTTTAGAAAAGACCATACCTTAAAAAGAACGGAAAACCTCAACAACAAACAACCTCAAACTTCCCAAAAATAAGCGCTGTTTCAGCACTAAATCCTTGCTCTTCCGAAAAGCGGAACCGGGCAGGGATTTGCATTTTTAAATTGCAACAAGCTGAATATGTGAATGTTACAAAATAATACAAAACAAATATAACAGCTTTTTTCACCTTCCTTTTGAATTTTGTAAGTGTAAATTTTCATTCACTTAAACTACGAAACATGAAAGTAAAACAACTTTACCGATTCTTCGTGCTTTTACTGTTATTCATTCCAACAGTCATTTTTGCCCAACCGAACTTAGGTACAATGACCGGCTTTTCTTTATTCACCTCAACGGGTGATGTAAGCAACACCGGTTCCTCCCAGATTATCGGGGACCTTGGTACCAACTTCGGCAGCATTACCGGCTTCGGGAATATTAACGGAACCATGCACGATAGCGACGGATCCAGCGCCCAGGGTGCTGTAGACTTAGCTGTTCTGTACAACGACCTGAACACAGCCGTCGCCACTTTTTTTCCTGCCGCTGCCCTGGGTAACGGCCAGGTATTGACTCCGGGCGTTTATTCCATCGCCACCGGGGCCACTTTAACAAACGACCTCACGCTGGACGCGCAGGGCGACCCGAACGCGGTTTTCATTATCCGCATCAACGGGACCTTTACGGCTGCAGCCGGATCTGAGGTCATTCTCCTCGACGGTGCACTTGCCTGTAACGTTTTCTGGCAGGTCGAAGGTGATATCGCCATCGGCCCGAACAGCGTGATCAAAGGGAACCTAGTCGCCAACAATGCCGACATTGATATCGATGCCGCCGCGTCCCTGGAAGGACGTGCCCTGGCAACAGCCGGTACGATCACCATCGATGATGTCCTGGCCTACACGCCTGCCGGCTGCGGAGCTCCGCTGCTCAACGGCCCTCCGGCGCCAAACCTGCTTTCAGCTGCATGTTACGCCCTGCTTGCCGTGGATGACAATATGAGCAACACCGGAGTAAGTATCATTACCGGTGAAGTGGGAAGCGACAACGGCGCATCTGTCGGTTTCGACCCGCTTTTCATCAGCGGTACCCTGCACCTCGCATCCGATGCCTCTACCTCGCAGGCAGCAACGGATTTTATGAATGCTTATACCTATGCCAGCTCCGTAAGCCCGGACATTGAAATTATGTTCCCGGCCCAACTCGGAAACGGCCTGATCCTTACCCCTCATACTTATGTGATCAATGCATCCGCTACCTTAAGCGATACGCTTTTCATTGATGCACAAAATAATTCAACCGCTGTTTTCCTGATCCAGGTGAACGGCGATCTCATTACAACTGCGGATTCGCGGATCGTTCTGCTGAACGGCGCTGATTCCGACAACATTTACTGGGAAGTGGATGGGAATGTCACCTTAGGTGATAATTCTGTTTTCCGTGGTACCATCATGGGAAATAACGGTGCGATTAACATTAGTGCCGGGGCCGAAGTAGACGGGCGTGTGCTTGCTACCAACGGGGCCATCAACATCAATACAACCACCGTTACAATTCCAACGCTTTGTTCTCCTGAAATCATTGACCAGCCAATTGACCAGACTGTCTGTGCAGGCAATGACGTAAGCTTCAGCGTCAACGCTACCGGCGCCGGGCTCACTTACCAATGGCGTCGCGGAACGGTTGACCTCGTTGACGGCGGAAATATTTCCGGTGCTACTACGGCAACCCTGACGATCACCAATGTGAGCGCTGCCGATGATGCCACCGATTACAATGTGGTTGTTTCCGGCGATTATGAGCCGGCAGCAACTTCCGATAACACGGCCCTCGTGGTGAACACCGCCCCGGCCATCACCATTCAACCGAATGATGAAGTCGTTTGCATCGGCGATGCAGCCGATTTTACGGTTACAGCAACCGGTACGGGATTGACCTACCAATGGATGCGCGGCGGAATGCCCTTGACTGATGCAGGAAGTGTTTCCGGCACAACAACGGCAACTCTTGTGATTGATCCGGTTGATGCCCTGGATGCAGCAACGGATTACAGCGTCGTTGTTTCCGGCACCTGTCCTTCCAGCATGACTTCCGTAGATGTTGTCCTGACGGTCAACTCACCGATCGCCATCTCAACCCAGCCAACTGACCAGGTGATTTGTGAAGGAAACTCCGTAAGCTTCTCTGTAATTGCCAGTGGAAGCGGCCTGACGTATCAATGGACCCGTGGAGGAGTGAACCTTACTGACGGTGGAAATATCTCCGGCGCTACCGGCGCTACCCTGACGATCAACCCTGCAGGAACAGCTGATGCTGCTACCGATTATAATGTAATCGTATCCGGTGCCTGCCCGAGCATGACTTCAGTAGATGTGGAGCTCACGGTAAATGAAGCACCGGCAATCGTTACCCAGCCTATTGACCAGGTTGTCTGTGAAGGCAGCCCTGTAACTTTTACAGTAGTTGCTACCGGGACCGGTTTAACTTACCAGTGGAGAAGAGCCGGTGTTGACCTCGCAGACGGAGGTAATATTTCCGGTTCCTCAACTTCAACGCTCACCATCAACCCGATTACGGAAGCAGACGAAGCCACCAACTACAGTGTAGAAATCACCGGTACCTGTCCGTCAACGGTAACATCCGTAGATGCAGGTGTTGTCGTAAACGGCATAACAGCAATCAGCGTTCAGCCTTCAGACCAGAGCGTTTGTGAAGGCAGCGCGGTTAACATGACCGTAAGCGCCAGCGGAGCGGGTCTGACCTATCAATGGACACGCGGCGGGATCAATCTCAGCGATGGGGGAAGCATCTCCGGCGCAACATCAGCAACTCTGAATATCAACCCGGTAGCGATGAGCGATGCCGCAACAGACTATAACGTGATTGTTTCCGGAGCCTGTGGTGCAGCAGTCACATCAATCGATGCCGAGCTTGCTGTAAACGAAGTTCCAGTAATCACCACACAGCCGCTTGACCAGGTTGTCTGCGAAGGCAGCTCGGTGACCTTTACCGTTGTTGCAACGGGTACCGGTTTAACTTACCAGTGGAGAAGAGCCGGTGTGGACCTCGCTGACGGAGGAAACATTTCAGGTGCCACAACAGCTTCTCTCACCATCAACCCGATTGCGGAAGCTGACGAAGCCACCAATTATAGCGTTGAAATCACAGGCGCTTGTCCTGTAACGGTAACTTCTGTAGATGCAGGTGTTATTGTGAACGGTGCACCGGTGATTACGGTACAACCGATTGACGAAGCCGTGTGTGAAACAAGTATTGTCAACATGGCTGTTACAGCTACCGGAAGCGGTTTAACTTACCAATGGAGAAGAGGAACAACAAACCTCACGGATGTCGGTACGGTTTCCGGTTCGGCAACTTCCATCCTGACCATCAGCCCGGTTGCCCTCAGTGATGCCGGCACGGATTACAATGTGATCGTTACCGGAGCCTGCGGTTCCAGCGTCACTTCAATCGATGCCGAACTGACAGTAAACACCGCTCCTGAAATTACCATCGAACCGGTAGACCAAACTGTTTGCGAAGGAGGTTCTATATCCTTCACCGTAACAGCAAGCGGCCAGGGTTTAACTTACCAGTGGTATAAAGGAACATTAGGCCTGGCGGATGCCGGCAGTGTTTCCGGAGTAACGACCCCTACCCTCACCATCAACCCGGTAAACAGCATTGATGCCGGAACCGACTATAATGTGATTGTAACAGGCATTTGTCCGACGGAAGATACTTCTGTTAACGTTTCCCTGTCGATCAATACACCACCGGTAATTACTTCCCAGCCAAACGGTGAGACTGTTTGTCCCGGTGAAACCGCAACTTACACCGTAGGTGCAACAGGAACTGGTTTGACCTATCAATGGATGCGCGGTGGTGTAGCCCTGGTGGACGGAGGAAACATCTCCGGTGTCAATACAGCTACCCTGACCCTCAGCCCGGCTACTCCTGCAGATGTCGCAACAGACTACACGGTTGTTGTATCCGGAAGCTGTCCGGCGCCGGTAACTTCCGTGGATGTCGGCCTTACGATAAACTCAGCTCCGGCTATTACAGGCCAACCGGCTAACCAGACGACTTGTGACGGCTCAGTAGCTGTCTTCACTGTAACGGCTACCGGAACAGGACTCACCTACCAATGGATGCGCGGCGGCGTGGCCCTCGTTGACGGCGGAAATATTTCCGGTGCAACAACAGCTGTGCTAACCATCAATCCGGCAACTGCCGCTGATGAAGGAACCGATTACACCGTAATGATATCCGGGGCCTGTCCGTCACCAGTGACATCTTCCGACGCAGCCTTATTTGTCAATGACCTTACTTCAATCACCCTGCAACCGACAGACCAGCAAGTGTGCGAAGGCAATTCCGTAAGCTTTACGGTAACAGCTAGTGGCACAGCCCTCACTTACCAATGGACACGCGGAGGAGTTAACCTGGTTGACGGAGGAAACATTTCCGGCGCAACAACAGCCACCCTGACCATTAACCCGGCCATGATGGCAGATGCATTCCCGGATTACAACGTTACCGTTTCCGGCGCTTGCCCGGCAACAACTTCTGCTGATGTCGAACTGACTGTTAACACAGCACCTGTAATCACTGTTCAGCCTACCGACCAGACTTACTGTGAAGGAAGCTCTGCTACCCTGAACGTAACGGCAACAGGTACGGGATTAACTTACCAATGGATGCGCGGCGGCGTGGCCCTGGTAGACGGCGGAAGCATTTCCGGTGCAACAACTGCCAGCCTGAATATCAACCCGGTAACAACAGCTGACGCAGCTGCGGATTACAGCGTGATGGTATCCGGTGCCTGCCCTGCTGCGGTAACTTCCGTTGATGTCGCATTAATTATCAATACTGCCCCTGTCATTACCGTACAGCCGGTTGATCTCACTGTGTGTGAAGGTTCTGCCGCTACGTTTACGGTAACTGCAACAGGATCAGGATTAACATACCAATGGATGAAAGGCGGAGTTGGCCTGGTTGACAACGGAACAATTTCCGGTGTAACGACGGCTACCCTGACCATTGATCCGACAACAACTGCCGACGGTGCACCTGACTATAGTGTCATGGTATCCGGGGCTTGTCCGGCACCGGTAACATCTTTGGATGTGATGCTGGTGATCAATACTTCTCCTGCCATTACCGTTCAGCCAAGCGACGAAACCGTGTGTGACGGCAGCCCCGCTACTTTTATCGTAACGGCCACAGGAGGCAACCTCAACTACCAGTGGAGAATAGGTACAACAAACCTTGTTGACGGCGGAAACATTTCTGGCGCCACAACTTCCACTTTGACTATAAACCCGGCAACAACAGCCGATGAAGCGAGCAACTACAACGTAGTTATTACCGGATCTTGTCCGGGAACAGCCACTTCGGCCAACGTTGCCCTGGAAATCGAAGACGTTCCGGTGATTACCGTCCAGCCAACAGACCAAAGTGTTTGCGAAGGCAGCGCCGTGAGCTTTACGGTCACTTCTTCCACCCCGGGAGTTACTTATCAGTGGCGACGCGGAACAGTAAATGTGGTTGACGGCGGAAATATCTCCGGCGCAACAACCGCTACGCTGACTTTTAACCCGGCAAACAGCATCGATGCAGCCAGCAACTACAATGTAGTGGTGAGCGGTAGCTGTCCGGCCAACGCGACCTCCGTGGATGTTTCCTTAACCGTAAATACACCACCGGTGATCAGCGTTCAGCCAACAGACCAGAGTGCTTGTCCGGGTGAAGCGGTAAGCTTTGACGTAACTGCCAGCGGAAACGGGATCACTTACCAGTGGATGCAGGGAGCAACTACACTCACTGACGGCGGAAACATTTCCGGCGCAACAACTGCTACACTGACTATTGATCCGGTAGCAGTAGGTGATGCCGCAAGCGATTATCATGTTGTGATCACGGGCGCTTGTCCGGCTCCGGCTACCTCGGTGGATGTGGCGCTGATCATCAACAACTCTCCTGTAATTACCGTACAACCGGTGAACATGAGTGTGTGTGAAGGCAACTCCGTAAGCTTTAACGTAACTGCTGCGGGCTCAGGCCTCACTTACCAGTGGATGCGCGGCAGCGTGGCCCTGGCAAACGGAGGTAATATTTCCGGTGCAACAACTTCCACACTGACCATCAACCCGGCCATGACAGCCGATGCGGGAACGGATTACAATGTGGTGATTACGGGTGCATGTCCGACCAGCACAACTTCTGCAAACGTTTCCCTGACGATCAATACAGCACCTGTCATTACTGTACAACCGCTGGATCAAACCGTATGTGAAGGCAGCTCGCTGACCTTTAGCGTAACGGCCACAGGAACGGGACTCACTTATCAATGGAGAAGAGCCGGTGTTAACCTCACAGACGGAGGCAACATTTCCGGTACAACAACTTCTTCCCTCACGATTAACCCGATCGCGGAAGGTGATGAAGCTACAAACTATAGTGTAATCATCAGCGGAACCTGTCCTTCACCGGTAACCTCCTTTGATGCAGGTGTTATTGTAAACAATAGCCCGGTAATCAGCGTACAGCCTGTGGACATGAGCGTATGTGAAGGTTCATCCGCCACATTCAGTGTAGGCGCAACAGGTACCGGCTTAACTTACCAATGGATGCTAGGCGGCAGCAACCTCGCTGACGGTGGGAATATCTCCGGGGCTACAACAGCCACGCTGACCATTAACCCGGTTGGAAGCGCTGATGCAGCAACCGATTACAGCGTAATGGTATCCGGTGCCTGTCCTTCACCGGCAACTTCAGCCGATGTAGAGTTGAGCATTATTCCAACACCTGCCATTACGATCCAGCCTGCGGATGAAACCGTATGTGAAGGATCAGCTGCAAGCTTCAGTGTTACAGCGACCGGTGTCGGATTGACTTACCAGTGGATGCGCGGCGGTGTAGCCCTTGTTGACGGCGGAAACATTTCCGGTGCAACAACTTCCACTTTAACCATCAACCCGGCCATGGAAGCCGATGAAGACACAGATTACAGTGTGATGATTACCGGAACTTGTCCAGTGACTTCCGCCAATGCTGAACTGACTGTCAACCAGGGACCTCCGATCACTGTACAGCCGCTTGACCAGACCGTATGTCCGGGTGGCGCTGTGAGCTTCAGTGTTACAGCTTCCGGTCCGGTACTGAGCTTCCAATGGATGCGCGCTGGTATTCCGCTTGTGAACGGCGGTAACATTTCCGGTGCAACAACTTCTACGCTTACCATCGACCCGGCTTCTATCGCTGATGTCGGAACGGATTATAGTGTAGTGGTTTCCGGAGGTGGTTGCAGCACAGCCTCTGCCGATGTTGCCCTCAGCCTCGATCAGGCACCGGCAATTACAGGTCAGCCGGCCAACCAAACGGTGTGTGACGGCTCTACGGCAGTCTTTACAGTTACAGCTTCCGGTACAGGACTCACTTACCAATGGATGCGCGGTGGCGTAGCCCTCGTTGACGGTGGAAATATTTCCGGTGCTACAACTGCTGCATTGACCATTGATCCGGCAACATCAGCAGATGCAGGAACGGATTACACCGTAATGGTATCCGGAACCTGCCCGTCACCGGTCATTTCTTCCGATGCAGCCTTGTTTGTCGATCCGGCAACGACCATTACAGTACAACCGGCAAACCAGTCTGTGTGTGAAGGCAACTCCGTTAGCTTCAGCGTCAGCGCAACCGGTACAGGATTAACTTACCAATGGATGCGCGGCGGTGTAAACCTCGCTGACGGTGGAAACATTTCCGGCGCAACAACTTCCACGCTGACCATCAACCCGGCTATGACAGCCGATGCGGGAACGGATTACAGTGTGCTTATTTCGGGGGCCTGTCCTGCGGTAGCTTCTGCCAATGTCACCCTGAATGTAAACACGGCTCCTGTGATTACTGTTCTCCCTGTGGA
>CBINGV010000140.1:0-9630 GCA_966250255.1 uncultured Flavobacteriales bacterium
TTGCCTTGGCGACATCAAAGAAAATGTTGTTCATCCGTACAACAGAACCGACTTCAATTGGCGTCAGGTACAGGTCTTTGGTGATTTCCCGGTATTCCTGGACCTGGGTCAGGTCAATGTTTTCCGAAACTGAAATGTAGCCTTTAGACCCGGCAGAAAAACCATAGTTATTGCCATAACCGAGCACGATGGTGTATTCGCCGGTTTGCGGGTTGGAGCTGGCTGTCCCGATGTTGGCGCCGCTGGCCAGGATCTCGTAGGAAATGCTTGCCGCCGGTACCGGTTTGTTGGTTTTGGAGTCGAGCACCTTTCCTTTTACAAGGACAACCGGTTGAGGCTTAACCTCATCTTTCAGCTTAACGCGGAACAAGTCGCCGGCATTCACGAGGGCATATACATAGGCATAATCGCCTTTGGCCGCCACGCGGAAAAAAGATTCCCAGGCAGAGGTATTGATCGGTTCGCCGATGTTTTCCGGGTTCGACCATTTGGTCCAGCTTTCGTCGAGGCGCGTGATCTTGAAAATATCATTTTGTCCCAGTCCGCCATGTCCGCCGCCCGAAAAATAGAGTGTTTTGTTGTCCGGACTCAGGAAAGGCGTATACTCGTTGTCGGTCGTATTGATGTTGCTGCCGAAAGGGATCGGGAAAGACCAGGTATCCCCGTTTTTGAAGCTGACACACAAATCGCTTTTGAGACTAATGACCATCACATTGCCATTCGGGGAAAAGGTACAGGCATTGTTTCCCCAAACGATTTCGCTTTCACGATCGATTTTGATGGGTTGTGGCTCGCTCCAGCCGGTAGACGTTTTATTGGCAACGGACAAGCCATTTTCCGTAGGTGAGCTGCCGTATTTCCCGAGCAGCACGATCTGGTTGCCATCCGGGGAAATATAATAAATTACGTTTTTGATTTTGTTGTTCAGGGCATCCAGCGTTTTGGCCGGTGACCAGTTGCCGTTTGCATCCAGCTCGGAGTAATAGATGTCGTAATCGCCCTGGCCTCCCGGAGCATTTTTACGGGAAAAGAAAAGCGTTTTTCCATCCGGTGCAATTGCCGGAAAACATTCCTGGTATTCCATGGTGTTGATGTATTCGCCAAGGCTTTCCAATTGTTGGGCAAAAGCGCTTCCTGCAAACAAGCAGGCGAAAAGTGTGTTCTGAATTAAGGTTTTCATAGGGTGTGATTTTGAATAAGGCAAAACTACACCAAAAGTCCTTTGGATGGAATACGACGGATGACTTATTCTGCTTTAAAATCGAGTCCCGGAATTAAGTCATTGAAAATTAATGCAAATAGGCTAAAATACGACCAGTTGATGGTAATGAGTCCAGTTGCCGTTCCGGCATTCCAGGAGGTCAGCTTCCAGCTGCTGCAGGTTGGAGTAATACATTTCCCGGTACAAAGCGTCTGTTGTTTGTTCTTTGTTCCGGCTGGTTTCGTCAATCGCAATAAGCAGCAAACGTTCCGCCTTTTTAGGCTCACCCTCCTGGTAGAGTTTAAAAGCCAGTATCTGGCGGATAAATGGGGGAACAAGCTCATTTTTGTTGAAAGGGTCTTCCAGCATGAAAGTCAGCTGGAGCTGACTGGGCCGGATTACGATCGTATAGACTGAAAATGCGATGAAAAAAGCAAGCAGGGGTTTCCGGTATCCCCGGAAGGAGGCCAGCCCTTTTTTAAGCGTGAGCACGAGTATGGGTACCATACACAAAACAGCAAATAGAAAAACCGTAAAACTTCCCGGCCAGCTGAGCAGTTTGAAAGTAAGGTAAAAAGCAATTCCGAAAACTGCCAAAGAGCTTAAACTGCGGAAGAGTTTGTCTTCCTTTTTCCGTAAGGCCTGGATGAGGATGTCAATCAGCGGCAAAACCGGGCTGATAACCAGGAAAAGAGAGCCTCCGGGCCAGTGCAGCATTCTGAAAGTCATGGAAAGTACAAAGAGGAGGGTGTATGCAATAATCATTTTCAGCTTTTTAGCAAATGTAAGTAAAATTTGCCGTAATTTTGCATCCTCCTATGATTCAATACAAAAAAGTAGCATTTTATACCCTGGGCTGTAAGCTGAATTTTTCGGAAACATCCACCATTTCGCGCTTGTTCGAAGAGGCCGGTTTTGCGAAGGTGGATTTCGAGGAAACACCGGATATTTTTGTGATCAATACCTGTTCGGTTACGGAAAATGCAGATAAAAAATGCAAGCAGCTGGTAAAACGGGCATTGAAAATCAATCCTACGGCTTTTGTAACGATTGTGGGCTGCTATGCGCAGTTGAAACCAACGGAAATTGCCCGAATCCCGGGAGTTGATCTCGTTTTGGGCGCCAATGAAAAATTCGACATTCTTTCTTATATTGAAGATACCGATAAGCTGGATGAAGCGAAAGTTTCCTTCAAAAACATCAAGGAAACCAAGGAGTTTGTGCCTTCTTTTTCTTACGGTGACCGGACCCGTTCTTTTCTAAAGGTACAGGATGGCTGCGATTATTTCTGTACTTTTTGTACCATTCCGCTGGCACGTGGAAAAAGCCGTAATGCTTCCATTGCGCAAACGGTAGCCGAAGCCCATAAAATTGCTGCTACGGAAATCAAAGAAGTGGTGCTCACGGGGGTCAACATCGGTGATTTCGGACAGGGAGGCGACGAAAACTTTTTCGGGCTGATCCGGAAATTGGATCAAATTGCGGGCATCGACCGCTACCGGATTTCGTCCATCGAACCGAACCTGCTTTCGAATGAGATCATCGATTTTTGCTTAAACGGAGCGGAACGTTTTGTGCCGCATTTCCATATTCCGTTGCAGGTAGGTAACGACCGAATCCTGAAAGCAATGCGTCGTAAATATGAACGTTCGCTCTATGCGGAGCGCGTGGCCCACATCAAAGCCCTGCGCCGGGATTGCTGCATCGGCGTGGATGTGATCGTTGGTTTCCCGGGCGAAACGGACGAAGAGTTCATGGATTCCTACAATTTCATTAAAGACCTTGATATTTCTTACCTCCACGTGTTTACTTATTCCGAGCGGGCCAATACCGGCGCACCGAAACTCGGGGAAAAAGTCCCGATGGAAAAACGCCGGGAGCGCAGTCGTATGCTGCATATTCTTTCGGATAAGAAAAAGCGGGTGTTTTACGAGCAAAACCTGGGCACAACCCGCACGGCACTTTTCGAAGCGGAAGAAGACAACGGTGTGATGTACGGCTTTACGGAAAATTACGTGAAAGTCAAAGTTCCTTACGATGCAGCGCTTGTAAACGCTTTCCGGACGGTTAAGCTCCTGGAAATTGACCGGGACGGAATCGTGAAGGTGGAAATACTTTAATGTGCTAATGAAATAATATGCTAATTAGCACATTAGCAAATCAGCATATTTTATTTCAGCTCCGTATGCTTCGTCACAATCTCCCTGGAGTAGGTTTCCGCATCGAATTCTTTTTCGCTTTTGGCAATCACGAGGGTCGCAACGCCGTTTCCGATGATGTTTGTAATGGCGCGGGCTTCGCTCAGGAATTTGTCCACGGCCAGGAGGAAGGCCAGTCCGTCGAGCGGGATTTTTTTAACGGAAGCCAGGGTAGAGGCAAGTACCACGAAACCGCTTCCCGTTACACCGGCGGCGCCTTTGGAAGTGATCATCAGGATGCCGATAATCGCCAGGATTTCGCCAAAGCTCAGGTGCACATGATAGAGCTGGGCGAGGAAAATCACGGCCATGGACAGGTAGATCGAAGTTCCGTCGAGGTTAAAAGAATAGCCGGTGGGCACCACGAGGTTCACCACGGATTTTTTGCAGCCCAGGCGTTCCAGTTTTTGCATCAGGTTCGGCAGGGCCGTTTCGGATGAGGAAGTTCCGAGCACTATAATGATTTCTTCGCGGATATAACGCAAAAATTGCAGGATCCGAAGTTTATAAATCCGCATGATGAGGCCCAGCACCAGTAAAATAAACAGGATCATCGTCATGTAAACCGTACCGATCAGTTTCCCCAACGGAACGAGGGTTTTGAGCCCATATTCGCCCACAGCGTAGGCAATTCCCCCGAAAGCACCCAAAGGAGCGAGGTACATCACGTATTTGAGCACGAGGAAAACAAATTTGGATAGTTTTTCGAGCTGGTGAACCGTTTTTTCACGGCTTTTGGAATAGTTGAGGATGATTCCCGTGATGATCGCTATGACGAGCACAATGATCGTCAGGTTGGTTTGCACAAAACCAAGCCAGGTAAAAGGGGCGTCAGCCCTATTCGTAAATTTCGAAGCATCTTTCGCTACCAGTTCGGTCATGTCTACATTTCCGGGCTGGAGCACCATCGCCACGACAATCCCGATGGCGAGGGCTACCGTAGTCACAATTTCAAAGTAGATCAGGGATTTCAATCCGATTTTCCCTACCTTTTTCAAATCGCCCATCGAGCTGATGCCTAGCGTAACGGTCAGGAAAATAATAGGAACAACAAAAATTTTGATGATGAAAACAAAGTACTCGCCCAGCACCTTCATTTCTTTGGCTACGGACGGATATTGGGCGCCGAGCCAGATCCCGGCGATAATCGCCAGTAAAACGTAGAAAGTGAGGTGTGTCAAGACTTTTTTCATCAGAATATGGATTAAAAACCGCTTAAATATAGAAATTATTCCGGGGAATGAAGCACCCGGGTTTGTCGTTTGTGAGTTATTAAGTTAGCAGTTAATAAGTTTTAAAATTATAAACCACATGGCCCACATAGATCACATAGGGCTTTTTATATTGGAAAAATGATAAAGAACTCATGTTTCTATATACTCTATGTGTACTATGTGGTTTAGCTTTGAATCCATGTGATCCAGGTTAATGCCAATAAAAAAGCGGACCTTGAAAAAAGCCCGCTTCCAGTAATTGGATTACAGATTTACTGCATTTCGTTGATTTTGTGGATGAAGTCAACCGCAGCGTCTTCCACTTCCTCACGCAGGGCCGGGAAATCTTTTTTGGATTTCGCCGCGTGGATTTTCGCGGTCATCGTGTTGCGAAAATCAATCACCTCATCGATCAGCTTGTTGGTCACTTCCGTTTTTTTGGCGTTATAGAGCTGGATGCTGAAGCATTCTTCCACCACATCAAACACCATATAATTTAAATCTCTTTTGAATTGTCTTTTGCTTGCCATGATCTTTTTTTTGACAAAAGTAGGGATTTTTTCGCCACTTAAGACACAAAGGCACAGGGAGAGCAGCAAGTTTTTCAACCTAAATCAGCAGGCATCCACGCTTGCCTGCCGGCAAACAGGGAAAAACTTCCACAGGGATTGCAGTTTTTTATTATTCGACTCCCGGTCCTGTTTTGTTGGTAGGGCTCGTTCCTTCCGGTGCGGGGCCTACGGTGCCTTTGATCCGAATGACCTTGCTCGGTTCATTTACCGCGTTGGAATCGATTGTCACACTTTTGGCGATTGGCCCTGTAAGTTTGGTGTTATACCTAACCGTAATGGAAGCTTTGCCCCCGGGAGGAATCGGCTCTTTCGGCCAGGAAGGCACGGTACACCCGCAGGAGCCTTTGGCTTTGGCAATGATTAAAGGGGCGTTGCCTGTGTTTTTGAATTCAAAGGTACAGCTTCCGTCTGCACCGTATTTCAGTTTGCCGTAATCGTGCACTTCTTTTGTAAATTCAATTTTGGCACCGCTCTCGGGCTGGGCGATAGCACTGCTGCTAAAAACAGAAACTGCGAGCACAGCAAAAGCTAAAAATAATCCTTTCATAGTCTTGATTTTAAAAGTTAATAAATAAGTCGTAAATCAAAACTACAGCTTGTCATCTTTGCTTTAAATTTTTTAACACAAGCTTAACCAATTGATTTTTAATTAATTATGTTAAATTTTTGTTAATGATTCAGAAAGAAAATTTATAAGCTAATCCCAGGGCGTAAAGACGTAAGGGATCATTTTCCTGCACGTCCTGGTCGATCATGTAAAACAAGCGGGCGCTGTGTTTTTTGTTAAAATCGTAGTCGAACCCGATGCGGCTGCGCAGGTTGTTGGCATATAATTCTTCGGTGATAAACACCTCAAAAGAGGCAAAAGGCTTGATTTTCCGATCAAGGTCATAGTCGACCGTGATGCGGGAGCGGTAAGTGATTTCGGGATCTTTCCAGCCGCTTTCGCGCCCGATGTTTTTGTAAAGTACCTGGTAGCGTTCCTGGAATTCGATGCCGATTTTTTTCCATTTCAGCTTGTAAACGGCTTCCAGTTGCGCCCGGTTGCGATAGTCTACGCTTTCGTCGGGCTGTACTTTTTGCGAATTGCGGTAAGCCAATGCCAGCTGGAAGTTTTTGGAAATTTTATAGCCGGCCGCCAGGTGCGAATAATGCTGCTGGAACTGCAAAGCGTTTTCATTCAAACGGACACTTTCCGTCCAGGAAACTTCCCAGCGCGGGTTGATCTTTTTCTCCGCTGTGATTTCCGTCCATACACCGAAATCCTGCCACTGGGCAGATACTGCGAGGCTGAAAAGCACAAACAGAAAGGCTATCCCGGTTTTTTTATTCATGGTAATGTACGGTGATCAGCGCCGTATCTTTGAGGAAATCAATGCTGTTGATGTCGATTCGGTTGATTTTAAGCCCGGTACGCATTTCGAGGTCGAGCTTCAGCTCATCCTGTTTGCCGGGTTTGATCAGCTCAATGTTTTCGTATTGAATGATTTTGGAATGTTCCTTTTTCATCAGCAGGTTGCTTTCCAGCAGGTAGGTAATCCCGATGATGATCACGTTTAGGAGCGAGATTTCCCACCACTGGCCGGCACCCACGGCCGTAACAAGCCCCATGGCGATCACCAGGAAGAGGTAGGTCATGTCTTTCATCGACAGGCCTTCCGTACGGTAGCGCAACATCGAAAAGACAGCAAACAAACCGAAGGCGGCCCCCATGCTCATTTCCACCTTGTTCAACAGGATGGTGATCAGGAAAATCAGGAGGTTAAAGATGATGAAGGTGAAAAAATATTCCCTGTTCCGGTAAATCGGGTAATAGATAAAACGGATCAGCAGGAGGCAGGAAACCAGGTTGATCGCCAGGCGGATCAGGAATTCAATGGAATGCTTGTCGGAAAACAGGGCGGCCTGCATGGATAAACTATCTGTAAACATGTTGTTCTTCGGTTTTTATAATTTTCTTTAAATTGTTTTGAAAAGGTTTAAAATTATTGGCCCGCAGGTGAGGGAAGAGGTTCATGACCCCCAGGCAATATTTGCTGATAGAGCCCTCACGGATGTGGTTTTTATGCATCAGTTGGACGAAAGGTGAAACGGAAGACTTGTTTTGCTTAACCTCTGCGATCACAAACGTTTCGAGGGTTTGCGACATATTCTCATGCAGGAAAGTCAGGTTCAGATCAATCGTTACGCGTTCGGCGATTTTGCGGTTCACAAGGGTGATCCGGGAATAGTCCACACGGATTTTCTGTTCCAGGTCGCCGATGTCGTAATGCGTATTCTGGTGCAGGAACTCGTTGATCAGCTCATTCGCTTCATAATCGAATTCATTGTTGACGATCCGGTTTTTGTAAGTCCGGCCCTTGTTGTTTTTGAATTTAATCTCAAAGAAAAACAGGTTCGACTCCACGTATTTGCGGATCCGGAACTTGAAGCGGTTGAATTTTCCGCGCTGGTGGTAATGGTAAAGGGCAAAATCCGGCGTATCGAAATAAAGCGATTCGTAGCGCGAAACCCGGGTGGAGTTCACATCCAGTACCTGGTAATCATCTTTTAGCTCCTCGAGGAAACGCGGCAGCTGGTTGATGTGGAACACATATTTCGAATCGACCCGTTCCATCAGCGATACGCGGTCCATGTCGGCCAGGCCGATCGGTTCGATGTGATTCAATATGTCCAGGTAGGTGTTACTCAAATTCGTAGGTGTAAATTTTGCTTTCGATGACTTGTCCCGAAGCGTCAGTCGTGGTTTTTTTGGTGCGCAAGCCCTTGTTGTCGTATTCGAAGGTACTGGTCTGGATCACTTTCCCGGCCGGGTCGTAGGTAATTTCCTGTGTTTTTTCCTTAAAGCCGTTGTATTTGACTTCGATCGTTTTTACCAATTTGCCATAAGCATCGGTGTGCATATATTTTACCGGAAGCTGTAGCTCATATCCGATCAGGATAACCTCTTTCCGCTGACCTTTTTCGTCATAGTTCACTTCTTCGATCAGCAGGCCCTTTTTGTCGTATTTGTACTCGGCCTTTTCTTTTAAAACGCCTTTTTTGTTATATTCTTCGATATAAATGAGCCGTCCTTTGGAATCGTAACGCTCAATGCTTTCGGTTTTTTGTTTGCCCGAATCATCAACAATTACAGCCGTAGAAGACACGATACCGTATTTTTTGATTTTCCCGCTGCCCTGGGAAAACACAGGGAATGAAGCAAAAAAGCCGGCTAAAAGAATGTAAACCTTCATGCTCAATCGTAAATTACGAGGGTGTCCATTGAAACGACCTGTTTCTTTGCTGTAATTTCAACATCCTGCATCACCACCATCGTTTCTTCGGGGTTGATGTTGTCTTTGTCTTCCGGGTCTTTGGAATACAGGTAAATTTTGTATTTGCCCGGGCGGAGGTATTTGAATTCAAAGCGGCCGTCGGGGTTGGTTTTGATCCGGTCGCCGTAATTGATATCATCGCCGTACTGGATGTAAACGTATTGGTCATAGCCGGGGCTTTCCAGCAGCAAAGTTGAAAAGTTGCCGTTGTATTCCCGGAGCCAAACGGTCCCGTTGATAGAAGCTTTTCCGCCTTCGCCCGCTTCTTTCCGGCAGGAAAGTAATGAAAACCCGAGCAAAGCAAAGCAAATAAAGTATGTTTTCATAAAGTGTATTAGCGCCTGTTTGCGTTTACAAGTTTAATTAATTTTTACCAATAGCCCGGGGCAGTGTTAAGAAATTATTAACCAATTTCCGCCTAAAGATAAGATTCCTAAGTTCGTTTGGCCATTTTAAGCCACGAATCATTTTACCGTAATTTTTTCAATCCTGCTTTTAGTGCCTGCCCGAAGTTGGAGCAGGTAAATCCCGCTGCTGTACTGGTCCAGGGCTATTTTTACCGTTTCGTTTCCGCTGCTTTGATTTTGGTAAACAACATTCCCTGAAATATCACTTAACGTAAGAAAAGCCTCATCGGTTGGCGCCAATTCAATAAAAAGCGCATCGGAAGCCGGGTTCGGGTAAACGCGGAAAGCATCGGCATCCAGGCTTTGCGTTCCGGCAGCCGGCGTACAGTATAAGGTATTTCCGGGGATATTGGCATCCAGCCACTCAAAACGGTCTTCGATCCAGTTTTTCAAAAAATCCACTTCTTCCTGGTAATTGCTTCCCACAAAGGAGTTCGGCCAGACATACACGCCCATCGTTTGCCAGATGGTGTAATTCCAGGCCTGGGATTCGTTAATTTCCTGGGCCATCTGGTCAATCCAGAGCTTCACCGTGTCCGGATGGAAAACGTTCTCCCGCAGGTGGTTCCAGCGGCAGCGCAGATCAGCCTGGAAAATCGTGTCCTCCATCATGCGGGGGAACCAGAAAGGATTAATCCAGTAATCCTCGCCGCAAACGTAGTTGAAATTGTATTGCCAGCCCTGCGTATACTCTCCGTCGCACAAGTCGGCGTTGCCGTCA
>CBINGV010000141.1:0-9589 GCA_966250255.1 uncultured Flavobacteriales bacterium
GGAGCCAGGCCAAAAACCAGGTTGTGTACTCCCTCTTCAACCTGTTCGCTGCTAAACGTAAAGGACAAGGAATCGGTCGACACATGCCAGTCGGAGAGTAACTGCGGATTCACAAGGGCAGGACCTTCCAGGTAGCCAAAAGTAAAATGTCCGTTTGCATCAGTATATGCATCCTGTCCATACTCATTTTCAACATGGATATTTGCAAACCCGCTTTCACCGCTATCCCAGATTCCATTAGCATTCAAATCATTAAACACACTACCGGAAACCGAGCCCAAGGTGTTTAAATCGTTCTTATAAACGTAAATAATCTCAGGCTCTGTAACCGCTGGTGCCGTAAAAAGTTCAGGATCGCCATCCTGGTCCAGGTCACGGAGCTTAAACCATTGTTCGGAATTTACCGGTAGTACACAAGTTCTTACCCCGGAATGTTGTCCGTTGCCAAAGTTCTCGATCCAAAAAAGTGCCGGGCCCGAAAAAACAAGGTCGTCATCTCCGTCCTCATCCAAATCCCCGAGCTGCATATTCAGGTAATAACTTTGCGTATGGATCGGTGCCTGCTGGCTGAAGGTCCCGTTTTGGGCCTGCCTGAACCAATGGATGACACTGTAATCGCAAAGAACGACATCTTCCAGACCATCACCGTCCCAATCGGTAACATAAATATCATGCTTATCTGTGTTGGAGGAATAAATCAACACTTTGCCGTTTTCCATCGCCGCATAGACATCTTCTCCTGTAATTGCAGCCCATTTGACCTGGTTCGGCTGGGTGACATGAAAACGTTTGAAATCCCATTCATTGATTCCCCCGTGGGTATCGGTAAATGATTCTTCTATTTGTATCGAGTTGGAATAGAAACCATTAAATTCCGAATGCACCCGGAGTTCCCCGTCCCGAAGAACAACAATCTGGTTTGATCCGCTGGTGAAATAAGTGCAGGTATCTACTGAAGTCGGGATCCAGATATTCGTGCTTATATTCTGCATCGTGGGCTGAAAAGCACCGTTTGCCGTACCCTTGTGCCAATATAAGCCATAATCCGAATAATACACAATCACATCAGTAACCCCGTCATGGTCCATATCATCCAAACAGAAAGGTAGTCCATTCCTTTCCGGCAGCAAGGCTTGTTCGACATATTTACCGTTACCGATATGATCATAATAAGCCGGTGTAGCATAAATTTCAAGTTCTTCATCCCCGTCCTGCTGAACCGGTTCAAGACTTTTCACGCTTGAATACTTGTACCAGGCCACTCTCCTTTGATTGGAATATCCAAAAGGTGAAACGGCACTCAAAACCTGGATTTGCTCATTCTGATTAATGGAAATATATACCAACTCATCATTGCCTCCCGGAACTAAGTCACCGGAAACAATAGACGTATAAGTCCAATTCAGGCCTGACGCCATGGTTGTATTCCCGCCAAAAGCCCCACCTGCAAGACCCGGGAAACAATAAATCGTCCGGGGGCCGTTATCCAGATCACCGCGGGCAAAAAATAAATCCGGCAATTGATCACCGTTAATATCCGCCAGTGTCATTTTGGAATAATGATCCAGGGTGGACGTACTAAACATCACCGTGCCCCGGGTAAGTGTCCCCGAACCATTATTGATATAAGGAACAATGTAATCGTTTTGGGAACCTGTCCTGACAACCAGGTCGATATCCCCGTCATTGTCAATGTCGTGGAGTACAAAATCTTCTACATCAGGGCTAACCGGCGTGTTAATCAAGGTTGTATGCGTCAGCTCAAACTGATTGCTCTGATCATTCATATTGATATTAATTTGGCTGTAAGAAGCCGAAATAATATCGACATGACCATCACCGTTCATATCTGCTGCCCCTAAAGTATGGGTTGATCCATTGTCTACGTAATTGGCGGAATTCGAAAAATTAAAGCTCCCCTGGTTGGTCCACAATCCACCGTTTGCGCGTTTCAGCAAGATATCCGGCAATCCGTCCGAAGTAATATCCTGTACAAGTAAAACGTTATCATTATCATTTACATCAACGAATCCGGGATCAAAATAGCGTTGTTCAAACTGATTATTCCCCATATTTTCAAACACATACAAGCCTCCACCGGCCAATACAACCAGGTCCGGGCGGCTGTCCTGGTTTACATCTGCTGCACGAAAGGCTACAAAAGAAAGCCCTTCAACAAGCGTATCCCGGTTATCAAAAGTCGCTATTCCATCATTCGGATAAGCATATAATTGCTTCAAATCCCGGGAAGCTGCCAATAAATCCTGTGTTCCGTCCATATTCACATCACAGAGTTGCGGTGAATGTAAACGCGGCATTCCATACAAAATCGGTACGGGGTTGGTAAATTGGGAAAATAAAATTTGGGGAAGAAAACCCAGAAGTAAACATATCTTTTTCATGCAAATAACGTGATTAATGGTTATTAACTCTGTAAATAGTCCTTAAAAATAAACATTATTTTATTAACACCAAGTAAATTAGCTTTTTTCTTATATCAACAGGCATAATCAATCCATTAAAAAAGTCGCATTTTTACAATTTTGAATCCAAAAGCCTTCCTTTCTTTGCAGCGTTAAATTTAAAAACTCAGTATATGAAACGCAGATTTTACCTTTTCCCGGCATTGGCACTAACAATCGCAGCATGTGTCGGAGAATCCGGAGAGCAGGCAAAAGAAAAAGAACAATCAAAGGTGTACAGCGAGTTGGAAAAAGCCAAGTGGTTCCTGGGCATGTGGGAAAATAATTTCCCCGACGGCAGCGGAAGCGTCACGGAAAGCTGGGAACAAAGCAACGATTCGACCTTTACGGGAAACAGTTTTGTTGTGATCGGCAAAGACACGGTTTCTTCCGAAACACTTCGCCTGGAAGAACGCCAGGGTAAATTGCTGTATATCCCGACGGTTTCGGATCAGAATAAGGGCCGGGCGGTGGAATTTACCCTGACCAGCGCAAACAGCAACAAATTGGTTTTCGAAAACCCCAAACACGATTTCCCGCAAAAGATCAGCTACACGAAAATCACTTCCGACTCAATTGTTGCCGAGATCTCGGGAATGATGGACGGGAAAGCCGCTTCGGAGCAATTCCCGATGTACCGCAAAAAATAAACGTTTAATAAAAAAAGAACCATTCATCCGCTAAAAAGACTTCCGGCTCTGGAAAAAAGTTTATATTTGAATGAATCAGAATAAAAATATTAACCCAAAAACAGTAAACACGTATGGCACAAATTAACCCGTATTTAACTTTTAACGGAAACTGCGAGGATGCTTTCAATTTCTACAAATCCGTTTTCGGAACAGAATTCGAATTCATCGGACGTTTCAAAGATATGCCGCCTTCCGATCATAAGATCTCCGAAACGGCCGGCAACCTGATTATGCACGTTTCTTTGCCAATTGGCGGGGGCACTTCCCTTTTCGGAAGCGACAGTTCCGAAGAATTCGGCCACGTGACCAAAACCGGTGACAATTTCTCCATTTCGATCAATGCTTCCTCCGAAGACGAAGCGAAAAAATTATTCGAAAAATTGTCACAGGGCGGAAAAATCACCATGCCTCTGGAAAAAACATTCTGGGGCGCGTTGTTTGGCATGTTCACCGATAAGTTTGACATCAACTGGATGGTCAATTACGACTACAAGCAAAACTAATTTTAAAACAACCAGCTTATGAAAATTTTAAAACGAATAGGAGTTGCTATCCTTGTGATCATCCTCCTTTTCCTGGTCGTTGCGGCCTTTGTTAAAAAGGATTACGCTGTTCAGCGTGAGATTGTGATCAACCAACCGAAACAGGAAGTGTTTGATTACATCAAAATGCTCAAAAACCAGAACAACTACAGCGTATGGTCGAAAATGGACCCGGACATGAAGAAAAGCTACCGCGGAACCGATGGCACCGTTGGTTTCGTTTCGGCCTGGGACAGTAAAAAAGAAGACGTTGGAAAAGGCGAGCAGGAGATCAAAAAGATTTCCGAAGGCAAACGCCTCGATTTCGAGCTCCGCTTCATCAAGCCTTTTGAAGCAACCGAACAGTCTTACATGACCACCGAGTCCGTAAACGAAAGCTCTACCAAAGTAAAATGGGGCTTCGACGGCCACATGGCTTACCCGATGAACATCATGCTCCTTTTCATGGACATGGAAGCGATGATTGGCAAAGATTTGGAAAACGGCCTCAAAAACCTCAAAAAAGAATTGGAATAAACCCGTGTTTTAAAAAAAATCAAGCCCTGCATTTTGCTGGGCTTTTTTGTTTTACTCCTCCGTCTTTTCCCGCTGACTATGCAGATAAATGACGCTGATGCCCGCAGATCTATCTCACACTCATCATTCACTAACTTCGAAACTTAAACACTATCAACTCTAAATCGCCGGGCGCGTATATTTGTTGCGGTAATCCACCGGCGACATTGCCGTATATTTTTTAAAGACTTCCCGGAAGGCTTTGGTGTCGGTATAACCAACTTCGTACATGACCTCATTGATGGTTTTACGGCCGCCTTCCAGTTGTTTTTTGGCCGCTTCGATCTTCACCCGCTGAATGTATTCCACCACGGTATTATTGGTCGCCTTTTTAAAGCGGCGTTCAAAGGTCCGGCGGGCAATACCGAATTCATCGCTCAGCTCGTCCACGGTGATCTTTTCATCAAAATTCGCTTCGATGTAATCCTGTACCCGGAGGATTTCACCGTCCTCGTGGTCGCGCTGACCGCGGAAAATCATAAACGTCGACTGGCTGTTTTTGCCGATATCGAGCAGGAAGAATTTGGACGCCATGATCGCCTTATCGCGACTGGTATATTTTTCTACGAGGTAAAGCAGCAATGTCCAGTAAGATGTTGCCCCGCCGCTTGAGTAAAGGCCATTCTGCTCGGTGATTACCTTATCATCCACCAGGTTGATTTCCGGGAAACGCGTCCGGAAATCATGGGCAAAAAGCCAATGTGTAGAACAGCTTTTACCGTTCAGCAAACCCGTCGAAGCCATCAAAAATGCACCGATGCATAAGCTTGCTACCTCGGAACCGCGTTTGTAATGGTCCACAATCCAGGGATACATTTTTTTGTTCTTGCGGATGGCTTCGTCCAGGTCTCCGCTGATCGCCGGGATGAGGATCAGGTCGGTTTGTATCACTTCGTGCAGCAGTAAATCCGGCTGAATGGTGATCAGTCCGTCGTGCAGGCGCACACTTTCCGTCATTCCAACAAGCTGTACTTTAAAAGGCGGATCCTTTCCCTCCTGCTCAAAAAAGCGGTTGACAGCCGTAAACATATAGCGCGGGTCCACGATAGCAGCAGGAATTGCTGTTTCGGGAACCAGGATAGAAATCGTTTTCATGAGGCAAAACTACGATTTCTTTTTGTCGCAAACAACCCGCGAGATTGTCGGATTTACACACTACACAGTCCCCTTAAAACGCCTAGCTTTGTCAAAATTAAAACTTAAAGCCCGCTTACTTTTCCGGAAGGATAAAAAAATAACGTATATTTATAAGCAATAATCTGACTGTTATGGAACACAAAATCACTCCCTTTTTATGGTACGACGGGAATGTCGAAGAAGCCATTAATTTTTACACTTCGGTTTTTAAGCAGGCCAAAGTACTTTCTTCGCGACGCGGACCGGATGGCAAGGTGTTTACCGCCACCTTCGAAATCGAAGGGCAGCGTTTTATGGCGCTCAACGGCGGGCCTCATTACAGCTTTACCCCGGCGGTTTCCTTTTTTGTCAATTGCACTTCACAGGAAGAAGTTGACGAATTGTGGAACAAACTCTCCGAAGGCGGCGAAATCCAGCGTTGCGGCTGGCTCAAAGACAAATTCGGGCTTTCCTGGCAGATTATCCCGGACACCCTTGGCAAGCTGCTCAGTGATCCCGATCCCCAAAAAGCGCAGCGCGTTGCCCAGGCCATGATGCAAATGGACAAAATTGATATTTCACGTTTAAATCAAGCATACAATGAAAACTAAAGTAACCGTACAAAGTACCATCCAGGCACCGGTAAACAAGGTCTGGAAATTCTGGAACGAGCCGGAACACATCAAACAGTGGGCTTTTGCGTCCGATGACTGGCACGCTCCTTCCGCATCCAACGACCTGAAAGTAGGCGGGCGTTTCTCAACGACAATGGCAGCCAAAGACGGCAGCTTCTCTTTCGAGTTCGGAGGAATTTACGATGAAGTGGACGAACACAAAAGCATCAAATATACGATGGACGATGGCCGCACTACCGAAATTAGCTTCGAATCAGCTGACGGCGATACCAAAATTGTGGAAACCTTTGACGCAGAAGACATGAACCCGGTCGAAATGCAGCAAAGCGGCTGGCAGGCAATTCTTGATAATTTCAAGAAATACGTTGAATCGAACTGATTTAATGTGCCAATGAAATAATAGGCTAATGTGCTAAAGCGATTCCGTTAATTAGCACATTAGCCTATTTACACATTAAGGTATTAATCATGGAAAAGCTGCTTGCAGATTACCTCGCCTCACGGCACGAAACAGGACAGCATGCCTTGCAGAAATTGCGCCAATCACTTTTAAGGCTTTATCCCCAGGCGGAAGAACAGTTGTACAAGCAAATACCGACTTTCATTTACCGGGGCAAACCCTTGCTTTCCTATGCGGCTTTTACGCACCACTACAGCGTATACGTCATCAGTAAACGGATCATTCGCCTGCTGGCGCCCGACATCACTTCTTTTCAAACAGAGGACGTCATTATCCGTTTTTCCTATAACCAGCAGGCGCCACCGGGATTGCTCAAAAAGATTGTCGCCGAACGGAAAAAGGAAATCGACCGGAAGACCGTCAAAAAAAAGATACTTATGGAAAAATACGAATTACAGGAAGACCTGCACCTGCTGTGTGAACGGGCATCCTCCTTCCCGGCGGATATTATGGGTGCGCATCAACGCCTCCACGGCAAAATCACCCCTGGACAAGAACGGAAGTATTACGGGCTTTCACGCCCCGATTCCGACGGATCGATTAACTATTATGCTGCCGTTGAGGAACTTGAATCCGATGATGCAAAAAAAGCAGGCCTGGAAGCCCTGACATTGAAAAAAGGGTTGTATCTTAGTATACAGGTTCCAAACTACATGGAAAAGCCTGCTGCTATCGGCGAAGCATTCCGGCAGCTGATTGCCGGACCGGACATTGACCCGCAGGGCTGGTGCCTGGAGTGGTACGAAAGCAAAAACGATGTCCGTTGTATGGTGCGCCTGAAAGACTGAATACAAAACTAAACTGAAAGCCTATGCTCTTAATCATCCTGATCATTGTCGTTGCCGTTATCGTCACCCCGCTTGCGATGGCGCTTATCCTGCCGAAAGAATTTGTCATTATCTCCGAAATCGTAATCGATCGTCCGCTGGACGAAGTGTTCGACTATGTGATCCAGCTCAAAAACCAGGAGAAATACAGCAAATGGGTGATGGCCGACCCAAAGGTTAAGCTCGACTATCGTGGAACGGATGGAACCGTTGGTTTCGTTGCCGCCTGGAAAAGCGAATTGAAAAACGTAGGCGTCGGTGAACAGGAAATCACACGCATCCTGGAAGACCAGGGCTATGACGTCGAAATCCGTTTCGAAAAACCCTTCAAAGCTGTTAACCATGCTTCGGTGCGCCTCAAAGCCCTGTCCGATTACCAGACCGAAGTAAGCACGACCTTCACCGCTACCAGCAACTACCCTATGAATATCATGACCGCCATGATGAAAAACATGCTGCTCCGCGACATGGACGAAAATTCAACCAGGCTGAAGCAGGTACTTGAGCATGAAAAATTGAGCATGAAAAATTGAAAATTGAGAATGGAAAATTATTCTTTATTTTCAATTTTCTATTCTACATTAAAAAGTCCTTTAGGAGTTTACCGATTAGCTCGGTCCATCCGCCATTGAAGCTTTCACGTGCAAAATCAGGGTTATTGGCCGGGAAGCTATCCAAACCGGTGTGGCTTAAGCGCAAACGGGTTTCATTCCCTTCACCCCAGAGCTCAAAACTGACGTAGGATATCCCTTCATAGCCTTCGTATTTCCAGCTGTACACCAATTTTTTCATCGGAACCACTTCCGTTACTTCACAGAGGTGCAGATAGCTTTCACCTTTGTGCCCCTGCCCGTAGAATTGGAAACGGAAGCCCACTTCAGCCTTAAATTCGTCCAGATCAAAATACCATTGCTTCATTTGTTCTTTATTGGTCAGTGCTTCCCAGACACGCTTTACGGGTGCCTGGTAAGTCCGCTCCACAACAATGGGCTGCTTGCGGGAACTGTTTGCCGGGTCTTGTTCGTTCATATCCTGCTTATTTTGGTTTTGTTTGTTTGGCCGGGACTTTATCATCATCCAGGAAATCCCCCAGGGCATCCAGTTTCCGGTTCCAGAATGCCTTGTATGTTTCCAGCCACCCGGCAACTTCCTGTAATTGATCGAGGCGGGCTTCGCAATAGCGCTCCCTCCCCTTTTGGACAACCAGGATCAGGCCGCATTCCGTCAGGATTTTAATGTGCTGTGAAACGGCCGGCCGGCTGATACTGAAATTTTCGGCAATCCGGTTCAGGCTGAAAGCTTGCTCTGCTACCAACCCGATGATTTGCCTCCGCGTCGGATCGGCAATGGCCTGGAATACGTCTCTGCGGCTTTCCATAATTTTACGTAAGTATTTACTTACAAAAGTATGTGTAAGCGTTTACTTACACAAATTTTTCAGGAATTATTTTTCACCAGGGGTAGCTAAAAGAAGAAAGACCACTGTAAAACAGTGATCTTTCTCCAAAATAAACCATCTAAATTTAAAAACTAGGTAGTATAGGTTAGTTTAGTCCTTTTTATTAAAACAAGCTTTCTACAGCCTGGTATACCCAATTTACAAGCGCATATACGCCAATGCCGAACGCGGCAAAAATCGAAGAAAACAACATGGTGAACATGAGTTTCTCCTTCAGGTTGATCGCTTCCCGCTGATCAATGTCCTGCAGCCCAAGTTTGGGAGCTAACATAGCATCTGCCGCTTTCATACGATGAATGTTTTTTAGTTTTTTTAGCTACAGTAAAAGTAGCGGTTAAATTTTCAGCGGGTGGTTTTTGAGGCGAAAAACACGTATAAATACGTATAAAATAAGGTAGTAATCCCCTTAATTCGCCGGGAAGCATATCCGCAGCCTGTCTGTCACACCCGATTCCTTAGAAATCATAGCCGTTTTTCAGGGCATACTTCACCAGTCCCACGGTTGAATTGATGTTGAGTTTTTCCATGATTTTCTTGCGGTGTCCTTCGATCGTGCGCTTGCTGATGTGCAGGATATCGGCAATTTCATGATTGGTATGCTCTTTCACAATCAGGGCCATAATCTGGATTTCGCGTTTGGAAAGATTGTCCTCGAACTGGATGATGGATTTCATTTCCTTGCTACGCTTGTCGTCCTGGAAGATCAACTGGGTAACCTCGTTGCTGAAGTAACGCTCCCCGCGAAGCACCGTGAAAGTGGCTTTTACCAGCTCCTCCACCCCGGAATTTTTGAGCAGGTAACCCAAAGCACCTAAATCCAGGGCTTGTTTCACAATCGTTT
>CBINGV010000142.1:0-9560 GCA_966250255.1 uncultured Flavobacteriales bacterium
GTTACAGAAAGTAAATTATCGCAATTATCAAAAGAAATACCATAATATTGTGTACTTCCATTAATCACAACACTACTATCAAGGATTGATATTTCAGCAAGAGTTGCGTTCGTATTTGTAATTACTTGGGTAAACTGAGCAGTGCAATTCTGGGTATACAAGAAAAGTAACCCCGATATAAAAAATAAGTGCTTCACAACTTCTGCGTCTTCAACACCTGTACCTGCTCGCCCATTTGCACCGAAATGAAATAAATCCCGCTGGGATAAGCGCTCAAATCTACCTGGATTTTCTGGCTTTCATGAATATCCCCCTGGAATAAAATACCCAGTGCTTTACCCGTAATATCCAGGAGTTTAATCTGAACGGGCGTATTAACAGCCCCTTGAATATGCAGCTCTTGCAATCCTGTGGTGGGATTTGGAAATAAATTCATCTGGCTTTCACTAAGATAGATAGGCTCAAAGCCCAAATGATGATCGCGGTAATTGTATTTCAAAAGCAAACCGTTAGTTCCACTAATTAAAGCAATACTGTCATTTATAAACTCTATATCCCAAAATTGGCTATTAAAATCAGTATCATATTGAATCCAGGTTGATCCAAAGTCTTCTGTTCTTAAAATTGACCCTTTATCTCCATTCGTAGGATTAGAGCCTACAATAAAACCTAAATCAAAACGCAAAAAAGTTAGCGCATACGGAGTAAATGTATTCGGTAGATTAGTGTAGGTCCAATTTTCACCATGCATCAAACTTTTAAAGAACTTACGTCCCGCAACACCATCTGCAATACCTAAAATAGTATC
The DNA here is from genome assembly GCA_966250255.1 of uncultured Flavobacteriales bacterium. Classification (GTDB taxonomy): domain Bacteria; phylum Bacteroidota; class Bacteroidia; order Flavobacteriales_D; family Crocinitomicaceae; genus M2408. Next base: position 809 of record CBINGV010000142.1, read on the forward strand.
TTGTGATAAAAAACAAAAATCCCTAGGTACAGATTGAATAAAACCAGTAGTATTCCATGTCTGTCCTCTATTAATTGAATAGGCATATCCCTCATTTGTTCCAATACAAACAACGGAATCATTCATTTTCTTAGCCTCTGTTAGTATTAAATAGGGGTAAAATGCTGGTGTCCAGTTTTGACCACCGTTCACCGTTCTATACATTGTATAATTTGTACTAAAAGCTAAGCCCTCAAGTGAATCAAACATGACCAACTGACCAATTATTATACCGGTGGAGTCAAAAACTGAAACCCAATTATGCCCACCGTCTATTGTTTTATAGATTTCAGTTATATTAGAAGAACCACTATTAGAAATGATATATGCTATATTCTCATTTAATCTATTCAAATAAGCGTTGGTAGACCCTAAATTACCAGGAGGAGAAACTGAGTTTAGATTTTCACATTCGTCATAAGATATACCATAATAATCTGTCCGGCCATTTATAACAATATTATCATCCAAAATTGAGATTTCATTCAGAATAGCATTTGTATTTGTAATTACTTGGGTAAACTGAGCATGAATTTGCACGTTTAAGCCAAGCAATATAATAATATGTAGAAGCACTCTCATTTCTGAATAAGCATTTTTTTATGGTATACTTTATCATTAATCCTAATCTCATAAACGTAAAGTCCGGGTGATAAGTTGCGTGTATTTACTTCAAAACTAATTTGTTCTTGTTGAGTTTGTCCTTCAAAGATCGTGGATACTACCTGACCTCCCAGATCAAATAGCCTTACCTCCAAATGGGCATTGCCCGGCAGTTTGATATCAAGTTGCTGCACTTCATTTGCCGGATTGGGATGCAAAGCAATTGCTGCACCTTGGGTGAGTTCTTTGACCTGGGCATTGGATAAAGCATCTTCTGTTAAAACCGTAACTTCCATAATGGAGGGATGAGCATGAGGGTCAAAAGGAAACCAGCCGATAAAGTTCCCGAAAGTATCCGAAACTTCGTAAGCATAGCCACTTGCGTAGCCATTGCTGGCGCTGACGGTCGTCATATCAAATTTGATCCGTTCGCGGGCCAGCAGATTATTGTTGTTGTCGAAATGAGCAAATAGGTTAGAGCTGCTTGAGCGTGCCCAGGCGTCAAGTATTTGGTCTTCGGCGGGGATCAGGTTAAACGGGAAAAAGAATTGTTGCTCTACCTTATAGGTATTAACCCGGTAATCACCCGGCGCAAACCAGATATCATCAATAACGTTATGAAAAGGTTCAAGTAAGTGGATTGTATTGCCCGATGATACTTGTGTGATGCTTTCATTGTGGAAAAGGTTATCTGTTCCAATGTGTATGAGGTGAAAATCGTCCGGTTTAAGCTGTTGCAAAGCTAAACCCGCATTGATTCGTCCATGACCGGTTAAAGTATCATAACCCGGGAAATTGCTCGCGTTACAATCTGTGGCTGTGCGTTCCAGGATATGTTCACAGTCCTCCGGTGCCAGGTTGTTATAATCATTCCCTGGGACATTGTGATAACTCATCATCAAAGCAACGGTACCCGATACATGGGGAGCAGCGCTCGAAGTACCACCAAAAGTTGTGTAATTGTTGCTTGAAAGGATATTGGCTGCTTTGGTCAGATACCCTGAAGCCGGGGCAGATACATCCAGTTCACTCCCGCGTGAGCCTTTGAGACAGTTTTCCACCGGTGTTCCGGTCACACAGTCATTGATATTGTCCCAGTATTGTCCGTCTGTTCCGGTGCCGCCCACACACAATACCCAATCTTCATCAATTACCCCGGGATAGTTATGGCTGGCCTCTCCGTTATCCTGCTGAATGCCGGCATTTCCGCGCGAAGCAACGAAGGTAACCTGCATGCGATTAACTGAGTGTACAGCATCAATTATCGAATTTATAAACTCATCATTGTAAAATGCGGTAAATCCTTCGCGGGTACCCCAACTGTGGTTTTGAACATTTAAAGAGTAAGAATAATCGGAAGGGAAATCGGCTTCATCTAAACATGTTGTAACAATAGCCTCAAACACGTAGTCCCAAGCCGTGGTATCATCAGATGGCAGATCGAGCAAGCGGGCGCTGTAAAGAGAAACTCCGGGCTCCATCCCATCACCTCCGGCTATGCCCGCCGCTCCGGTGCTGTTGTTGCGTAATCCGCCAATGATGCTGGCCACCGGTGTTCCATGTCCGTAACCATCAGAAACCGTGGTAAGCTTGTCGTCTTCATCTTCAACAAAATCCCAGGCCTTAATGATTTTCGACCCTGCTGCCGTACCATTTCCAAAATCCTCATGCTCCCATTTCACACCGGTATCGAACACCCCAACCCGCACAAAAGACCTTCCATCCTCCAAATCCCAGGCAGGCTCAATATTGATGTCGGCATTGGGGTACTGGGCCGTTGGATGCAACGAAGCCTGTTCTGTTTCATATAAGGGGTCGTTGGCACCCGCGTGCCCTATGGCAATTAAGTTCGGGTCGGTATATATCACTGTTGGAAAAATAGTAGTCAATTGATCAGCTACTTCAGGCATATCAAACACCCCTGGAAACTGCACCACGAAAGTGGCATAAAACTCAGGTATTTCAATCGTTTGTCCTAAGCGGTTCGTTGCTGTTGTTTGGGTCGATTTCATACGCTTAAAAATCCGGTAAACCATAATTTGGCTTTTATCATAGTTTACTCCTCCCTTGGGTTTGATTGTTGATAAGAACAATTCCGCAGCTTCAGGTCTCAGGAAAGTTTCAATTTTACCAAACTGGATGTCCAGGTTATCGATTGTATTTAAATTTAGGGCATCTTTTTCAAAACGGATAATCAGTTCATTGCTTGCAAAAATCGGGTTCCCTCCTGGATCATATTGAAAAGTTGTGCCTCGTTTATTCTGGCTCAGCTTCACCGTAAACAAACTCGGGTCACCGTTCACCTCCTTAATCCCTGTCAGGAAAATATCATTGCCGTCTACAATCAAATCAAGCGCTTGCTGCGGGCTTAAGCTTGGATTGTCATTCGTGTGTTCCCAGCGTTTCGTTCCGCTGGCATCAAACGAAAGCACCTTCACATGCGAAACACCGTTGAGCGTAACTTCCCCAAGAACAAATAAGTTTCCTTGTCCATCCGTTTTTATTTTCACTCCCTTGCTGGCCGTTAATTCAGTGCTGCTGCCATGCAGTTGCTGCCAGATCAGGCTGCCGTTCGTGTGATCGTATTTGGCTGTAAGCAGGTGGGTTTCATTTTGGTTATTCTTTGTACTGCCTGTAATCACCAGGTCTCCTGCCTGGTCCAGGCTGATACCCCCCGCTTCGTCTTCCAGGCCGCTGCCGTCAAAATAACTTACCCAGTTTACAGCCAGGCCGGAACTATATGAAATTAACTTTAGATCGCTATTCATCCCATAATTGGCTGAGCCGAGCACATACACCGTATTCGTTTGATCAATTTCCATCCCAATGGGGATATCATAGCCATTTTGGGGAGTCGCATGGCGTCTTACCTGGATTTGATTTCCGTTCGATGGGTCATATTGAATCAATGTAAAATCTGAATCATAATTGTTTTGGGCTGATGAGCCGCAAACATAAACCATACCCGAGTTGTCCAGTTTCACCGCAATTGCTCCATCGTGTTGCTGATTGAAATCGTAGCGCGCATTCCACAAAATCGCGCCGTTCGTTCCATTGATTTTCAGGGTGAGGAAGTCCGTCAGGGAATTTGTTCCTGTGCTGCCGCCCGTAACAAATACATTCCCGTTATTATCCAATGCCATCGAAGCAGGTGCATCATCGCTGTTGCCGGTTCCGTTATACTGCCTGCGCCACAATTCAGTTCCGGCGTTATTGTATTTCACAACCAGCATGTCATAATCCACTCCATTGAAATAAGCCCCGCAGATGTAGACATTTCCCTGGCTATCCCGTTTGATGTCGGTTCCGTAATTTTGTGTAGTAGAGCCATTTTGCAGGTTCGTCAATAAATCCTGCCATTCCAGGTTTCCATGCGGGTTCTTTTTACTCGTGTGGATATCCGATGTTCCATTATTACGTTTATTCGCTACGCTCAAAACATTCCCGTTTCCATCAGGGATAGTAGCCGCCTGGTGATGTTGAGAGCCTAAAACGGCTGTCTGGGTTTCCCATTCCTTATTGACATAAAATTGCTGCGCATAGAGTTCTATACTCAAAAAAGAACTGATCGTCATAAGGACGATTTTGATACTTACCGAAAGTGTGAATTTATAATTCATAGATTTATTGTTTTTCAATGATTAACAGGCTTTAAATCTAAAATAAAAAATCAGTAATAAGCTATATTTTAACAAATTAAATAGGTAAAATACGTATAAATACTTGGTTTTCCCCCTTGTTTTTTAGGGGTAAAATATGTGAATTAATAGTGAAATAAATAATGCATTCATTTATTTGATGCATCAGGCAACCTCAATAATCCGTAAAGCATTGTAATTGGAATTTTTCATCGGGTGTTGTACCCCGTTGACCAGTTGGAAAAATTCGATCTTCAGCAGGTAAATCTTAGTGCCTGGCCCCAGCGCTCATGGCCGCCAAAGAAATAAAATGTTCCACCATTCAGCCCTCCAAGTGGATTTCCATTGATACGCTCGAACAGCTGAACCGCGCCAACGCGAAAGATTAAGCTAGAGTTTTTGACTTTTCAGTATTCGGACCTGGTTCCCGTTTTGCACCGAAATGAAATAAATTCCGGCCTGGAGCGGGCTGAGGTCAAACTGGATTTTGTAATAGGCATATTCCTGCTCAAGCGAATACGCAATATCCAGCTCATTTCCCTGCAGGTCAAAAAAACGGATCTCGGGCTCGTCAGCAGCATAGAATTGATAGACGTGCTGAAGCGAGCTGGCCGGGTTGGGGTAAAGCTCATAATTGTTCACCACCGGGACCACCGGGATTTCGTCGAGCCAATCCGTATGTTTTTGGTACAAATACCGGATCACTTGTCCATCCGGGCCGTTCAACAGCGCAAGGGAATCGTTGACAAATTCCATTTCCCGGAAGGGACTTTCGAACGCGGTATAATGTACCTGCCAGCTTTTTCCCAGGTCCTTGGATTTCATGATCGTCCCGTAGGAAGTATTGTTGGCCGATTTCTCACCGATCACATAAATTCCCGTACCGGCCCGGTACCTGACCTGGTATGGCCTGACTTGATCAGGCAGGGAAGTACTTTCCCAGTTCATACCGCCGTTGAATGAAATTAAAAAAGCCTTGTCCGAAACACAGAGGATCGTGTCCTTGCTGATAAAATCAATACTGAGCGTGTTGCCTTGCCCATAGGAATATTCGGTCCAGTTCCGCCCGCGATCAGGGGATATGGCAAGCATGCCGCCCCAGCCGATACCGATCAGCTCCCCGTAACGCGCCCGGCAGCTGAGGTTAGAAAAGGGGTAAGTTTCTGGCTGCCAGCTGTATCCGCCGTCCAGGCTGCGAAACTGCCGGTAATCGGTGCTGAAAAAAACACCTTCCTGCTCATCAAACATGCTGACGAATTTGGTGATCACATTCAGGGTGTCAAAAAGCAGTTCCCAGCTGGCGCCCAGGTCCGTGCTTTTATGGAGAAAGAATTCACTGTCCATCGCTGACCAATAGCTCGTCAGGTAAACGGTCTCTTTGTTCAGGCGGTCGAGCATAAAGAATGCGGCGCCTCCGTTTTCCGGGAAAGATTGATCGTACAACTGCTTGCATGCTCCGCCGGTGGATTGGACGAGGTCGGGATGCCCGGCCAGGATGACTTTTTCATCCACACTGGAAATCCCCATGATTTGGGTATTGACGCCAATTGGCAAAACATCAAACTGGGCGGATAATTTGCTGAAAGCGAATAAAAAGAACGTACTGGCTGAAATAATTTTTCTCACGGCTTACATCTTCAGGAATTGCCATACAGACGCAAAAAATCCCCCTCAAGTTGCTTGAGCCGGGCTAAACAACTCCGCAACTACTAACTCCGAAACTACTAACTCCGAAACTACTAACTCCGCAACTTATAAAGCTTCATCAAGTTCCGGATATAAACGTCCAGCTCAAACTGTGCGATGACATCCTGTTTGCCTTGGGTACTCAGTTTTTCGCGCAGGCTTTCGTCTTCCAGTAAGCGCATGATACCCGCTGCAATGGCTGTGGCATCCGTAAAAGGAACAACCAGGGCGTTGTTTTCATTCACAAATTCGCGGGCGATTCCCGAAAGCGTAAATACCGACGGGATCCCGGCGGCCAGGCTCTCCACGTAGGTTTGGCCAAAGGCCTCGCAGGAAGGGTTCACCGGTACGTGTACATAAACATCAAACAACTGGTAGAGGTCATACACGTTTTCTTCGAAAGCGACTTTAGAATAAGCATTCTCCGGCAATTCAGCCAGCAGGCGGTTCAGTTCCGGGGAATAATCGCCATTGTCCGAAGCATTGAAGAGAAAAAGCTTGGCATTGGGGTACTTTTCCAATACGTTTTTGTAGGCTTCGATCGTAAAATGAATGCCCTTCCATTCCATCCAGCGCGCAATGACACCGATCACCGGGCTTTGTCGCTGCGGGTTGTATTGGTTCCGGATGCGCTCCACTTCCTGCGGGTTGGGCTTTGAGAAACGGCCCAGGTCGAAACCATGGTGCACGATGGTCAGCTTTTCAGCTTTGGCTCCCTGGCGCTGCAGGAGTTCGAGGATATTCAATGAAATTGCCACAATGTCCGTCGCCAGGCGATTCTGGATGCGGTCGATGGACCGTTCCTTCAAACCAATGTTCAGCGGTTCGCCGGCGTGGCGCGTAAACACCCGTTGTTTGATCCCCGCCAGTTTGGCCGCCCAGAGTCCGACCCAATTGGCCGTTCCCAGGTGGCAGTGCACAATTTTCGTACGATTCCGTTTCAGGATGGCCCGGCATTTGAAAATCGCCGAAAAAGAAAAAAGCACGCGTTTCACATCCAGGTGCTCCACCCGGAAACCATGTTCTTCCAGGAACGCTGAAAGACTCGTATTGCGGCAATTGATCAGGATAAAATCCGTTTCAATACCCTTGTCCCGGAGCAGGAGGGACGTGTGTTCAAAAAACACGGCTTTTTTGGTGTCGGAAATAATGTAGCTCAGCATCTTAATTTTTGATAATTTTTGCTTCGGCTTCCTTGCCGCTCAAAATCCGGGCGTAAAAATACCAGGAGATTGCCGTCATGCAAAAGCAGCTGACACAGGTGGCATAACTCGCCCCAATGGCCCCGAAGCGTTTGATCAGCAGGTAATTCAGTACGAGGTTGATCACGATCCCGACGATCGAAACCCGCGCCACCAGCCCGTTTTTGTTGTAAAACAGCAGGATCGAGTTGAAAAACATGTAAATGCACCAGGACAAAAAGCCCAGCGCCATCGGGAAAGTCAGGCTGCGCCCGCCACTGTAGCCCGGATCAATAAAATAGTCAAACACAAAATTATTGCAAAGCAGCACGCCCCCAAAAACAAAGAGCTGCAACCCGAAATTCAGGTAAAAGAGCTTGCCCAGGCTAAAATTGTTCTCGCTCAGCTGCGTGTAAATTTTCGGGCGGATCGCATTGATCACGGCGCCCCCGATCAGGTTCACCACGCTGCTGTAAGTGTAAGCCGTGCTGTAAATTCCCGTTTCGTGCAGGTCGGTCATTTTTTCCAGGAAAAAACGGTCCGAAATATCAAAGACAAAAATCGAGAGGTTGAACACAATCAGCGGCAGCCCGATTTTCAGGTCCGAAAAATAAACCTGGAAATTAAAATTTTTACTGAAAAAGCCTTCCCGTATGAGGTAAGGGGTGAAAAAACCGATCGCGAGCACCAGGCTGATCACCAGGGCTTCAATCCGGCCGATCCAGCCGATTCCCAATGCGATGATCAACAGCACAATCGCCCCGACTTCAACCCCGAATTTCAGGAACGAGATCAGGGTGAATTTTAACGTCAGCTCGCGGTAAATAAAGAGGCTGGCTGTAAATTCATAGACAACAGTAAGCAGCGCAATCAGCGGCATCAGCCAGATGTATTCCACCGGGACGCCGAATAAATTGTCCGTAAACAAGGCACTGATCAGCAGTACGATTACATAAAAAATCGTAATGAACAGACTGTAATAAAAAAAGGATGAAATCGAAGCGCGTACTTCCTCCGGGCTGTTGTTGTAGAGCTTCGTCATCAGCATTTGCGTGGTGCCGAAGCCGATAATGATGATAAAGAGCTTCACAAAACCGTTCGACAGCTGGATCAGGGCATAATCTTCCGGCTCCAGGTAGAAGGTCAGCACCGACATCAGTACAAAGGAAAAGCCCCCGATAATGATGTTGATCAGCGTGTAGGTCGAAATGATTTTAAGTAAGCCTTTCAAGTCTTCGTTTGCTTAAGAGGAAAATCAGGTAGTACAGCAGGCTGATGAAAAAGATATAGTCGGTGTAAAAATGCGTGAATTTATGCAATGCCAGCATTTTACGCGCCGGGAAACGGTTTACCTTGCCGTATTTGATGTTCGTAAAACGCCAGTCTACTTTTTGCGGCGACATAATGTGACGGTAGGCCTTGTAGAGGGAATCCTTGTGTTTCATCAGCTGCTTCAGGCTGCGCCGGTTGGCCGGTTTAAACGAAGGCTCAAAGGTCGGGTCGAAAAAATACCACTTGTCGTGATAACAGGCCTCGAGCGCAAAATGGCGGTTCAGCCCGATTTTGCGCACCTTCAGCCCATTCATTTTGAAGAGCTCCATCAGC
>CBINGV010000143.1:0-9528 GCA_966250255.1 uncultured Flavobacteriales bacterium
TAGACGAGATTTTCTTCATAGCTCCCGCCACGCACGTTGTAATTCGAAGTCAATTCGTTGTTGGAGCTGGCCGCCGTCGTAAAAATCAGGGTGCGCTCTACGCTGGCGTTCGGCAGGTTCTGGATGTCGATTTTCGGGAGCCGCTGAATTTTCAGGTCATCGATGCCCGAGCCTTGAATTTCGACGGTTTTAATCCCCTGGATGGGGAAAAGCAGTGTTTTGAGCGTGAGGTTTTCGTTATAGCCTACTTTGACCGTTCGTTTCATCTCCAGGGAGTCGAAACGGAAAATCAGTTCATATTCGAGGTTGGCCTTGAGCTCCAGGCTGAATTTCCCGTCAATGTCGGAATACGTCAGCAGCTGCCCGTGGGAAAGGCTGTAAATTTTGACATTTTCGAGCCCGTTACCCAGCTTGTCGGTACATTTCCCATTCACCTTACCCGTTTGCGCCCAGGCAATAGGCGCCAGGAAGAAAAAGAAAATGCCCGCAATAAATTTCATGAGAAGGTAACGCACAATTTTGAAAAATATTTCTCAAAACTAGTAAAGTTATGCAGAATAACAAGCGGCAAACTTTGCAGCGCAAACCGATGCAACAAAAAAGCCGAAAAATGTAAGCCCCTAAGCCGAAAATAGCTTATCTTTAACCAAGACCGTTTTAATACCATGTGGCGCCTCAGACTGAAACCTGTCCGGAAATTCCTGAAATGGACTTTCTTTATCTTCCTATTCCTGGTGATTTCGGGCGGTATTTTCGTAGCTTTTTTCCTCGAAGGTTTCCTGGTCGACAAGCTTGAGCGCGAGTTACGCTATACGTTCCGGAATTATTACAGCATCGAATACCGCAGGATGGATACCTGGGTGGACTGGAACGGCCTATCGATCACGATCCACCATCCGAAATTCACGAGCGACACGACCAAACACCGGCTCAACCAGCGTTTCCCGACCCTCTTTTTCGATTCCGACAAGCTGGAAATCAAAAACATCTCCATCCGGAAACTGCTCTTCACCGATGAGCTGGACCTCGACCGGGTGCATCTCAAAAAACCTGAACTGAAGCTATTGATTTTCGATACGGATACCACTGATAACCACAACGGCTGGCAGCGGCGCAAAAAGCGCAAGCGGCATTCCCTTCGTTACCTGTACCTGGATCGGATCGAAATCGAGCACGGGAACATGGCCTTTGCTAATTTTAAAGATGTTTCCGACACCACCTTTATGGGCTACGATATTAATTCCAGCGTTGACAATATCCGGGTGAAAATGTCACGCCTCAAAACCCTGGCCTACCGCCTCAAAAAGGAAAACAAATTTCACTTTTCGGTCGGGAGGGCCTACCTGAAAGCTTACGGGTCTAATTATTTTTTTTACATGGATTCGCTCCGGCTGGATGATTACAACAAACGGATTTCGGCCAAAAACATTTCGGAAACAACCATCAAATCCAAGCTGGCAGTCAGCCATAGCCACCGCTATGCCAAGGCCATCCCGGAAACCAGCATCGGTTCCTTCGTGCTGAAAGGATACAAGCTGAAAGAGCTGATGCTCCAGAAAACGATTTCCGTGCATACGATTTACATGGACCAAATCGATATCGAAGTGTTTAAAAACAAAAAGAAGGGCTGGAACAAGAACAAAAAAAAACTCCTCATTCATGAAATGCTCACCGAATTGCCTTTTGCCTTCAAAGTCGACACCGTGCATATCAGCAACTCAAACCTGTATTTTGAAATGATTGACAAAAAAACACTGGCGCCGGTAGGCATTTACCTCACCCGGATGCATGTGCTGCTGACGCAGGTGAACACCCTGCCCGGAAGCCGGGATACAATGATTTTACAGGGGCGCGGCAAATTCATGGACGCCGCCGACTTTCACATCAAGGTGCTTTTCCCGAATGTCTTCGAGGACGACAACTATTATTCCGGCTACATTGGCGCCATGCCTTTCAGCAAATTTAACGAAATCCTGGCCAGCTATTCCGGCATCCGGATTACCGACGGGAAAATCCATTCCATCGTGTTTTCCGGAAAATGTACCGAATACGAAAATTTCGGTTCGTTGGTCTTCCGCTATAACGACCTGGAAATTGAAGGCGCACGCAAATCCGACAGCGACCGCAAGCGTAAAATCCCGCTGGTGACAATCCTCGGAAATATTGTGCTGCAAAACAACAACCCTTCCAAAGAAGGCGAAGAACCCAAAAAAGTGGATTATTACCTGCGCCGCGAAAGTTACAAAGGGCACGTCGTTTTGCTTTTCGGCGGCATCCTCGAAGGGGTCAAAAACACGCTGATCAACAAAAACATCCAGGAAAAAGCGAAAAAAATCAACTGGAAACGCTTCAAGCGATTTGCGTGAACGAAAAAACTTCCTTCATAAAAAAAGCATGGCCAACCGAAGTCAACCATGCTTTTTCAGTATATGAAAAACCAGCTTAATCTGTAATAAACAGCTGTTTGGTTTCTACATTTCCTTCAGCGTCAACAAATTTCACGATATACACTCCTTGTTTGAGCGCTGTTGAAATCTGCGGCTGGTTTTGATCCACGGATGCTTCAAAATGGATTCTTCCAAGCTGATCGGTGATCATGACACTTCCACTCGTTGCTTTTGGCGCCTTGATGGTGATCTCGCCGGAGCTTGGGTTTGGATAAACCACGATCAATTCTTTGGCTTCTCTGGCGGTCAGATCCTGCTCCTGCATATCCATTGCCGTTTGCATCGGCAGATCCATACGCTCAGCAAAGCGGTCAGCAGAATTTCCTTTCAAAGACAAAAGCACGGATTCAGCCATGGTGCTTACCAAAGTCGGTCTCTCGCTGATTTCTCTTAACTGCTGTTTTTCAGCAGCTGTCAATTCCGATCTTCCACGGCCTGTTTCACACAAAGAAGACAGGATATCATACAATTTGAAGAAATCATCTCCTTCAACAGTTGTTCTGTCCAGGGTGTTCATCAAAGCACGGGCCTGGTTGCACTCACCACGATCCAAATGCGTCGGGATAAGCAGTTTGACATCTTCCGGCTGGTTTGACTCAGTCAGTAAAGCAATCACATCTTCTGTGCGGCCTTCTTTCACGTAGCCGCGGATCAAATCGCTTTTGAGGCGGTCTTTTTCCTGGCCCGCAGGTGTATTATTGTAAGTCACGCTAAGCTGTGCCGCACAATTGTTGCAGGTTGGAAGCGTAGGGCAGGAATTACTTGCTGAATAAGGGTTTGTACAAGTCGTAACCGTAACCCCTTGTGAGTAAGCTATCGGACGGATGGAAGCATGGGATGAATAAACGAATCCAGGCACCGAAGGCGCTTTAAAAATCTGGCTTTCGTCATTGATACTCGCAGGTCCGAAGACATTTCCTGCCGGGGAGGATACACTGCCGCAAGATCCCTGGTTAGCCAGGATACCGGAGGTTACGGTCCAGTCATACCTGTTGGTCGCACTGTATGTATTACACTTGATTTGCAGGCGATCGTTCACTTGCTCGGACTGGGTAGCCGAATAAAAAGAACCTGTGAAGGTATTTTTATACACATTACCGGCTGCCAATTTGGTATTCCGGGCCAGCACACCGTAAGTATAATCGCTGTAAACAGCAGCATTAAAGGTATTTTGCGTGGCCACAAAACCCAGGCTATTCTGCATGTTCAACCCCCAGGTATGCAAGCCTGCCGAACCGGCCGGAACCTCAAAGGTATTGTACGAAATCTCATCAAAGCTGCTTCCGTTCGCTGTAATTCCCTGTTGTGTATTGAAAAAACGATTGTCTTTAATCCGGACAATTTTATCCGTTCCTCCACTGGCAAATACATCGATTCCCTTGGTCAGATCTTTAAACATGAAAGCTGAAGTATTTGTTCCCTGGAGTGATCCCAAAACAATATACGAAGCATCAAAGCTACGGATAGCTGTTGCTCTTTGGCTTGGCGTGTAAGCCAGGTTACCGAGGTAGCTGTTTGCCTGCAAAAGGACATTTTTCACATTCTCCAGCATGACAAAGGTACTTGATCCTGTATTTGGATAATTGACGATATCCTTTAAATCGTGGTTACATTTAAAGGTCGTACGCGTAATTTTACTGTTGTTCTCTACGAATACTTTCCCTTTGAACGCCACCGAAACCCGGTTGTTGTAAAAACGGCTTTGGTCGGATTCAATGATTCCTCTTCCGTAATTCTTAGTGTCACCGAAAGGAACATTGATGCGGTAGAGGGCCACCCCGATGCGGGCGTCTTCGATCGTACTGTTAATCAGCAGCAATTTTCCATTCCGTAAATTATTAATCGGGTGCCCGATATTGCCTTTCACCGGTCCGGTCACATCATCGCCATACACCTGGATCCCCTGCCACAAGGCAGGACATTGCGGAATGGACGTAAGGAGTGAGTTGCTTACTTTGAGGGTAGCATCTTTATTCACAATGATCCCGGAATGCGTCAAGCCAAGATCAATCGGATCTACCAAACGGTCATCCGCAAAATAGAGGGTTTTGTTATTGATCTGGTAATTTAATCCTTCCGCAATTGTCACCGGGCCGGCAATGAAAATTTTCTGGTCGCCGTTCAAATCCTGGATCGGTTGATTATTACCCGTGATATTAATCCCTGCCGGGTAATCAAAGTTGATCGCCTCAATGGTAATTTGCTTGCTCAGGGTAGACATATTCCCGAACTCATTGATGTGTACGTGGTTGATGGTGTACACTCCGGGAGCGCTGTATTTCCAGCTGGCAGTCGTTCCTCCCCAGATCGGCACATAAGGCATATTCGGATCATTAAACTCCCAGCGGTCAAGATCACCCGGCTCAGAAGCATACACTGTCACTTCATAGCTGCATGGATTCACAACATAAGTAAATTCGCTGGTTGGCACATTAGCCCAGGGGCCATTCAGAATTTCAAGGATCCCGATTTGAGTCAGTACTTCGTGAGAAACTCCATTCTCCGTCACATCCGAGTTATTCGGGTTTTGGTCTGACAGGCTTTCCACAAATAAATTATAGGCATTGGATACACCATCCGTGGGTCCGACTACTTCGAAATCGAAGCTGAAAACCCGTTGCAGGTCAACCACACCGATTGTAACAGGATCAAAGGTAGCTATAACTTCAGCGCTTCTGTAATGCGCCTGGGATGGACCATCCGGATTGTAAACCTCAATGTGTGCATTATTTAAATTAGGATGATAATTTTCCGGTTGATTGTTATCCGGCAAGATGCTGAGAAAGTCCGGGTAGTGGATTTTAAAGGCAATGCGGCTTACATTCTGGTGTGGGCGGTGTTGGTTATACGACATTTTTACCGGTTGACCTACTCCCAGCGTATAATTTAAAGCCGAACTGGAGATATGGCCCGGGCAGCCGAAAGAAATACATAAATCGGTCTGGTCTGTCAAAGTCGTGTTACACACCGGGTTGGTAATACTGACAACATTGGGTGGCTGAGCGACACATTGCGGAACTTCATCGCCGGTAACCAAATACATTCCATTATAGCTCAGGGTAATGCAATCATTAGCAGGAACATTGACCGTACCCGTCAGTACCCCGCCATTATTCGTTAATCCCGGAGGCGTGCTTGCCAAAACGTACGTGTTGGGAAGCTGGTCTGTTACAGGCACAGCCTGGGCAGAGCTCGTGTTATTGCAAATCTGGATAGTATAGGTAACCGTTTGGTAGGTGTAAGCATTGATGACTTGCTGACCGCCGATTGTTTGGTTTTTATCCAGCGTGATAGTCAGATCACTCACATTGACCGCATCCGAAGCCATGCACCCGTTTTGGTCGGTAACCGTTACCGTGTGAGTTGCCGTGGTGGAGCTCACCTGGTTTGTTGCTCCTGCCGTACCATTATCCCAGCTATAAGTCACATTGTCCGGACTGGTTGCCGTCAGGGTGACCGGCGTTCCGCTGCAGGAAGACACATCCGGTCCGGCATTCACCGTAGGATTTGGGTTCACGGTAATTGAAATATCATCCTGGACCGTACAGGCTACACCCGGATACGTCTTAATGACGCGGTAATTCCAAACCCCCGGCGTTGCCGGAGAAACAAAAATCTCCCGTGTTGTACCAATTGTAGTACCATTAGACAAATCAATCCACTGGTAAGTAACGCCGGGAACCACGTTTTCACAATAAATATCTTCCAGGTTGGTGCTCTGTCCCAAACAAATTACCGGCTGGTCTGTTGAAGGGATTACATCCAAAGGGGTTACATGCACATCATCGATTAAAATACTGCTGGTAGATAGTCCATTCCCGTTATTACGCCGGTTTTCAAAAACCAGGGTGGTCCAGTTCTGGGTAGGGGTTATACAGCTTTGTATTGTCTGGTACGGTGTACCTGTTCCAAGCGTAGCCTGAAATACAACAAGGGTATTGGTACCGTCACTTAAATAAACAATCAAATCATTAATCGGAGCGGTTGGAATCAATGTCGACATCTGAAAGC
The DNA here is from genome assembly GCA_966250255.1 of uncultured Flavobacteriales bacterium. GTDB lineage: Bacteria > Bacteroidota > Bacteroidia > Flavobacteriales_D > Crocinitomicaceae > M2408. The sequence continues at coordinate 6,459 of CBINGV010000143.1, forward strand.
TCAAATTGTAGGATTGACCGGGCATAAGTGGAGTTGAAAAATTCTGGGCAACGGCTTCAGATCGCCCGATTCCGTCTACAACTCCGGCTGAGTTTGTGGCCACGGAAGCGATCCGGGCGCAATGAAAAGGGGCAGGCGAACCTTGCTGGCCACCGGTCAGGTGAATGTCCGGGCTCACCAGGAAATTGTACCAGTTAGGCACCAGACCCAGGTTAAAGGCATCAAAAATGATACTGGGGTTGGCGCCATTCGGCACGTTCTGGGTGGCATTAAAATCCGGATTTTGGATCATGTCCCCGCATTGGGCGGACAACCTCAATGTACCCGCAAAAAACAGGCACATGAGCAGAGTAATTCTCTTTTTCATGAATATGTGATTAATGGTTAATAATTGATCAAAAATAAGCATTTATTCCCATTAAAGCAAGAAATTAAGCAAATTTTCGTTAAAAAATGATGAAAAAATAATCAGATTCTTCATCAGCGAAGCAGCACAAAATGGATTTCCGCTGCTACTGCGAAATAAAACTGTAAATGATTTTGCCTTCCTGACTGACGGAGGAGGAATAATTGAAACGGGAGAGCAGGGCATACTTCCTGGCTTGCTCCACCATGCAGGCAGAAGCATTTTTGCTTTGCTCGGGAACGTAGGTCGCCGAGGTGACATTGCCGTTCTGGTTTACGCGGATTTTGATGAAAACCGTCCCGTTGGAACCATGGCCACAGGTATAGCCGGGATTGCGCACATGCCATTCGTTGTTCTGGTGCGGCTCGCGGCCCGAAAGCTCCCAGCGCACCATCACATTGCCCGAATAAGCCGTATTGCCGCCGTTGTTGTTTGTTTCGTTTTTGGAATTCGTTTGCGTGGAGCTTGTTTTCTGCTGATTGCGCAGGTCATCCAGCTCTTTTTTGATCTTTTCCCGCTTGGCGCCTTCGCCGGTTTCGGAATAGAATTGCTTCTCGAGGTCTTTGATCCGCTGTTCGGCCGAGCCCTGGCTGCCCGCTTTCGAAAAGGATTTGTTGGCGTCCCAGTTTTCGTCGGAAGTCTTGCGCTGGTCGCCCAGGTCTTTCGCGATGCTTTTGACCTCACCCGAGGACATATCTGCCGGCATCAGCTCCACATTTTTGAGATCAAGCAATACTTCTTCGTCTTTTTTCACCTGCTCGCTCCCCCAAATTTCGATTTCAAAGGTATTTTCGTAGGTATCCATCTCGAAATAAATAAACATGCCGATACAGCTTCCCAGCGCGGCCAGGATGCCGAATTTATGCCGTTCTATGAAAGTCAGAAACCTTCCCATCTCGTGTTTACCTCTTCGGTTTGATCAGGCGCATTTCAGGCAGATAAAAATAATGTACCTCAAAGGCCGTAGTTAAAATTAAATATTCTTTATTTAAAAAGCGAATCTGATCGTAAGTTTCTGTCGTCAGCGGGTTCCCGTCCCGATAGAGCAAAGTCAGCTTATCGCCCGTTTTCTGTACATATAGCTTGTCATTTAGTTTTTGAATATGATCAAAAATAATCGGCACAATGATCATGCCCTTCTTATCCAGCATGCCATAACGGCTGTTAAATGAAACGATCGCCACTTCATTATCAAAGCTTCGCGCTTCGTCATAAGTCGGCGGCACGATCACCTTATTGCTAAGGTCGATGTAGCCCCAGAGTAAGTCCTTGCGGAAAGCCACCAGGTCGGAAATCTCACCCAAAGCCTGGTAAGCCGGTGTGATCACCCATTTTCCTGCCTGGTCGATGATGCCCCATTTATTTTTGGAAATCGCACGGGCGTAGCCGGCGGTGAAGTTCGCAAAATTGGAAATATTCGGCTTCGAATCAAAGATCGGGGCAATAGCCTGGGCACCGAACTGGTCAAAATAACCGATTTTGCCATTCAGGCTGAAAGCGATCCGGTTTTCGGAAAGCACCGCTATTTCATCGTATTTTGCCGGCTGGACCTCATTTCCTTTGGCGGTCATGAGCCCGAAATAATCACCTTCCTGGAATACGAACAGGTTATCCGTCAAACGTTTGATTGTTTCGTATTTCAACGGAAACAACACATTCCCCAGGCGGTCGATGAAATTCTCGTTGCCGTCCAGCACCACCTGCGCCATTCCGTTCTGGAAGGAAAAAGCCTCTTCGAAACGCTCAGCCACGATCTGGTTCCCGAATTTATCATAGTAGGCAAACAGCGAATCTTTTTTGGCAAACACCAATCCTTCGGAATACAGGCCGATGTCTTCAAACTCAATATCAAAGATCAGCTTACCGGTGCGGTCGATGATCCCTACCTTTTCATTTTTCTCAACAATGGCACGCCCGTCTTCGAAATCAGTGGCCGTATCGTATTCAAAAGGAATGACCACCTTATTGTTTTTATCCACAAAACCCACTTTCCCCAGGTGTGAAGCCTGAGCGAGCCCCTCTTTATACAAGCTCAGTCCTTCGTAGCTGGCCTCACTCACCACTTGTCCCTGGTCGTTCATCCAGCCAAAGTAATCCTCATTTTTATATGGCAGCAAGGTTTGTTTGGCCAGGTTCATTTCTTCATTGAGCTCACCCTGGAACGGGTAATCCGGGTATTCCCGTTTGAAGGCTTCGATCCGTTCATCGGTGTAAGTATACATGTAAATCTGGAAGAGCTTGCGCCAAGCCAGGTCTATGTTGCGGTTATTGGGGAAATTCGTGATGAAATTGTAATAGCTCGCTATCGTGTTGATCTTGGTCTGGATGCGGTAAATCTCATTTTCGGCATGCATTGCATAGGGGCTATCCGGTCTTTCCTCGAGGAACTTCATGTATTCCGCCAGGCTTTTCCCGGCCGTTCGCTCTTCGTATTCTTTCAGGAAAATTTCATCTTTTGCCAGCTTGGCATATTCCGATTCGGGGTATTTTTTGATAAAAGCCTGGAAGGAAGCGCTGGTGTTTTCCTTCATGGCCTGGTAAAAAGAAATCGAATCCCGGCGGTGCAGGGCCACAAAACGCTCGTTCGCCCAGGGATGGGTATAGAGAAAATGCTGATAAGCAACTTCCGTATTCTGTTTGACCGTAAACTGGAAATACTCGCTG
>CBINGV010000144.1:0-9497 GCA_966250255.1 uncultured Flavobacteriales bacterium
GGATACTTACAAGGAGGCACGCGAGTACATTGTATTTGCGAAGAATATTTCCGATTTGAACGCCTGGGCGGACGATCCCTGGGAGCGCGACCGGCATTCCCTGAAAAACCCGCGAAACAAGCAGATCGACAAAGCCTTAAAGGCTGCTCAAGGTGTAAAAGATGCCGAATTGAAGCGCCGTTATGCCTACCTGGCGGTGCGCCTGGCTTTTTACAACGACGATTACGACAAGATCAAAAAATTGTATGCGGATTATTTTGCTCAGGAAAGCCAGCCGAACGTGGTAAGTTACTGGGCGCTGCATTTTAAGGTGAGCGCAGCGGAAAGCTCGGCCCGCCGGAACGTGGAAGCGGCAGTAGTGTTCATGCATTCCCACGAAAAACGCTTCCCGGTGCATTTCATGTATGACTTTGAAATTGATAAAGCAGCGACGCTCAAAGCTTGTAAAACGGAAGCCGAAAAAACGGCGGTGGAATTTTTCCTGGCGAGCCGGAAGGTCGACCAGGCGATGGAGGAAATCCGGGATTTTGCGGCCCGTTCGCAGGACGAAAACCTGCTGACTTTCCTGGTGATGCGTGAAGTGAATAAGCTTGAAGACTGGATTCTGACGCCTTATTATTCAGAGTTTGAGCCTTCACTGAAAGAAAGCTATTATGAAAAGGAAGCCTATTTTTCCTTTCGCAAGCGCATTTCGGAAGACCGTCAATATGCGGCGGAACTGGCGCGCTGGATGGAAAAAAGGGAGTTGAAAGACCCGGCGAAAAAAGCCTGGTGGACAAGTATGAAGTGTTACTTGTATTTCCTGTCAGGAGGGAAAGACCTCGACCAGGCAAGAAAGCTGATTGATGCGAATGTTGCAGATAAATCACAGGCCCGTTTTAATGAAATGCTGCTTGCCCTGGTGGATTTTGAGCAGCAAGCGGAGCCGAAACTTGAGAACCCGCAATGGCAGCAGCTGATCCGCCGCGAGGTAGACCTGGGCAATGAGAAATTCATTTTTGCCCTGGGCCGGGAGCTTGAATACAAGGGAAATACGACGGATGCGGCTTACCTCTTTTCGAAAATCAACCGGACAGGTGATTGGGAAAATTATACCTTCTGGCGTTCGGCCCAGTTGCATAATACCCTGCTCCTGGATTTTTACGAGGATTATTTTTTCTACCTGGATGCCCAATACACGCCGGAGCAGGTGGCCGCCCTGATTAAGGACAGCAAAATGAACACCACTTCGGAATTTGACCAATGGAAAAAGCAGGGAGTTAAAAAGGATTTGCCGCGTTTATATGATTTGCTGGGGACGAAATACCTGCGCCAGAACAAGCTGCAGGCTTCGCTCAAGAGCTTTGAGCAGGTCAATGATACCTTGTGGCGATCGAAACATTATTACTACAAAGATTACCTGGATGCCAACCCGTTTTATACCGATTTTTATTCGGAACACAGTCCTACGAAAGGCGATACGGTGCGCTATACCAAAACGGAGATCGTTCGCCGCTTGCTGTATTACCTTGGACAGGTAGACAAAACGACCGGAAAGGAAAAAGCTTTTTATCATTTCCAGGTGGCAAACTGTTATTTCAACATGACGCAATACGGCAATTCCTGGATGATGCGCCGTTATTTCTGGACCACGGCGGCTACGCATACCGGACTGGAAGACGATGAAGAATATTTCCAATGCAAGCTGGCCCAGAAACATTACCTCGAAGCCGGACATCACGGCAAAACAGATGAAATTGCGGCGCTTGCCTTGCGCATGGCGGGTCGTTGCGAGAAATATAAATTATACGACTTGAACGGTGACTACCAGGGAGAGGATTACGATGGCTATATTTTCTCTAAAAACAAATATTACCAGAAGCTGAAGGCCGATTACCCGGAGCATTACGAGCCGCTGATCAGCAATTGCCAGAGCTTTACGGGGTATTATGCAAAATTGAAATAAGGGTTATTGGTTATTAGGGATTGGTGTGAAACTGTTCTAATTAGCCAACTCCCGCTAACCTGTAATTTTAATCGCTTTTTTGCGGACGTGGATGTCTTCTTCTTCCCAGATACTGTATTCGATCAGCACGTAGCCTTTTTTGGAGGGATGTTTCTGAATGAAGCCGAAACCGTCGTCCCATTGGGTGCAGTGGGTGGTGATCGGCGCTACAAGGTGTTCCCAGTTTTGGGCTTTTAGCGTATACACAAAATAACTCCGCCAGCAGCTGGTCCACCAATCGGGTAGGATCCCGATTTCGTCCGTTCCATCGCCATTGAGGTCGCCTTTGTTTTCCGGCAGGCCGCCGATGCACATGCTTAATTCGATGGCGGGAATGGAAGCATCGGAAAAACGGAGCATGCAATTACATTCTCCCTGGCATTCGCCAAAGTTTTCCTCCATATCCCCGGAAGGAAAGGCAGGACGTTCCAGCCACATGTATTCCTGTTTGCCGTCGCCGTTAAAATCGCCGGCTATTTTGGAGGCGTCCGCTGGAAGAGCGGCCATTTTTTTCTTTTGGAGGTTCAGGTCGGTGGTTTCATCGCCTTCCGTACTGATTTTCCAGCCTGATTCCCTTTTTTTCAGATGAAGATAGGCTGCATAGCGCTTGGTTTCTCCGTTAAAACGAACTTCTTTGACAAAGCTGCCTTTGAGCTCACCCGCTGCAAGCGTGTCTAACTGGATCCGGCCGATAATTTCCTGCTCATAATCGGGATGTTTGGCAAAAAAAGAGCGTTTTTTCTCCAGGCACTTTTCTTTGGGAAAAGTGGTTTTATAATAAATTACTTCCGCATCGTAAAGCGAAAGAAAAGCAGCGGTTGAATCCGGATGATGGGCCCGGTTCCATTGCCTGATAAGCGTGATAGCATCTGTTTCGGCTAACCGGGCTGGTTTTCCCGGGTTATTCGCAGCCTCTTTCTTCGTGTTTTCAGTTGTTTCCTGCCCGCAGGCGAAAAGAAAGATCAGCAGCGCGGGTAAATAAAATGATCGGGTAAGCATCCGGTTTCTCATTTTAGGCTCAGCGCACCGGACGGACATTGGAGCACCTGTTGTCGGATATTTTCTTTCGTGTCATTCTCGACCTGGATCCAGGGCCTTTCGCGCGGTTTGAATACGTTTGGCAGGCCTTTGGCACAAACGGCCGAATGGGTACATTTGGAAGCGTCCCACAGGACGGTCAGGTCTTCTTTCGGATATTCTTTTGGCATGGATGTTCGTTTTCTCAAATATATAAAAAAATCAAACTTGCCGGCTGTTTCATTTGACCAAAAAACAAAAAAGGCGAACAAATGAGGACGCTGCATGTACTACATGTACGATTTGGGCCAGGCATTGAAAACGGAAAAACCGCCCGGAACGGATCCGGAACGGCTTTCTCTATCTTCGGTTGAAACTTGTTTCTTAACGCGCGAAACCGGGCTCGTTGTCGAGGTTGAAGAACTCTTCGCGGTCGCGGTCATTCAGCATGTCGCAGTAAAAAATACGCGAGATGTGCTTTTTGATTTTGACATCGTGGTACGGGGATTTTTTGCTGAAGCAATATTTTCTCCGTTGGCTGTTTCCTGCAAATTGTTCTTCCATGAGTGACAACATTTACGTGTAACGGTTTCTATTTGAATTCCAGGATCGCCCGCATGAGTTTTTCCATGCTGCGGTTGTAATTTTCCTTGAAAATTTCCCACTGCTCTCTGCTGGCGGCCGAATAATTGTCCAAATCACGCTGAATGTCGGTGTTCCGGGATTCAAGTTCGGCTATCCGGCGCTCGTAATCGGCACGGGCTTCCTGTTTCTGTTCATTGATACGGGCTTTGAATTCTTCGATGCTTTTTCGGTTGGCTTCGATTTTTTCAGCATTTTCCCGTTTGTAGATTTCGATTTCTTCCTGGTAATCCTCTTTGGCTTCATCGAGCTCTTCGTTGGCTTCGCGTACTTCCTGCTCCGCATCTTCCACTTTATCCGCAGGCGATGAGCAGCTGCTTAAACCAGGTCCCCACAGCAAGGCCAGCGGCAGAAGAATTAAAATGATCTTTTTCATGACAACTGAATTTAAAATGTTTGACCTATTTCTGCAGTTAGTTTGCGGTAGTTTTTCTCTACTGCAAATATGTGGCAAAAGCTGCATTTTTTCCTTACAGCTTTTGCCGGATTAGTTATATATTTTACAGTTACACGATGCCCAGGAGCCAGAGAATCAGCAAGATCAGCGTGATCACAAGCAGGAGGTGGATCAGGCCGCCCAGTCCGAAACCTCCGGCCAGCAAACCAATGAGGTAGAGGAGGAAGATCAGCAGGATCACGATCCAGAACAAGCTCAATACAGCGCCTACAATAGGTTGCGGGCTGCTTTTCTGCTTCAGTTTTTCCAGGTGCTTTTTCGGCTGGTGCGATACCTTTTCAATAAAACGGCCCGTACTTTCGGAAGCGGCAATCCGCTCGCGGATGGTTTTGTGCTTCGAGGCAGCCGGTTCGGCCGTTTTCTCAACAACTACGGCATCAGCTGTCACCTGTTCGTTTGTTTGGGCTTGGGTCTGAGCCTGGGTCTGAACCTGAGCCGGAGTATATGCTGGCTCTGCGCTTTCCGGCCCGATAGCGATTTCGCTTACGGCTTTGTTGTGAAAAGGTTGGTCCGCTTGTTTTTCAGCGACATTTTTGGTAAAGGCTTTATTGCGGTTGCTGGCAATGTAAAACCCTTTATTCACCTTACGCTTCGTAATGGTGAGGCTGCTTCCGCAGGAAGAAAACAAAATGCTTCCTAAAATGGCGAAAGAAATAATTGTAAATAGATTTTTCATAATCATGTAAATTAGGTGATACAAATGCTTCGGCATCCGAAATGCCGTAAGCTCTAATAAAGATAAGGAGGAAGCGTTGCGTTTACTTTACACGGTCGCTGCGAAAAATTGCATATATCCTACCCGGAAATAAAAAGCGCTGCCGGATGGGGCAGCGCTTTTCGAAATCAATAAAACCAGTTTACTTTTTGGTTACGGTGAATTCCGTTCTGCGGTTGAGCTGGTGCTGATCTTCACTGCAACCGGAAGTATCTGCGGTGTCGCAGCTGCAATCATTCACCAGGCGGGTTTCGCCGTAGCCTTTGCCTGTGATCCGGCCCGGGGTTGAAATCCGCGCCTGGATGTATTCCAGGGAAGATCTCGCCCGCATGTCGGACAGGTGTTGGTTGTACACTTTCTTCCCGCGGCAATCCGCATGGGAGGAGAGGCGCACTTCCATTGTCGGGTTATCGTTCATCGCCTTCACGATTTTGTCCAGTTCCCTGGCTGCATCCGGGCGAATGTTGTACATATCGAAATCAAAATAAATGTTGTTCATATTGACGGCCACGGCCAGGTCGGTGCCTTCCTCAATCGGGATGGTTTCGATCTCTTTGGTCAGGACCACATCGGCATAAACCACCGAGTCTCTTCCGAAGGTGTTCACGAGGGTTACCCCATCCAGGTATCCTTCTTTCGTTCCCACAATCCGGTAGTTTTTGTTGTTTTCTACCATAAAGCTGAAACCACCTTCGCTGTTGCTTTTCATTTTCGAGATCATCATGCCTTCACCTTCGCCGTCACCTTCAGGACTTTCGTATAAGGTCAGGTCCACATCGCCGAGAGCATTGTTGTCCTGGTCTTTGGTCATACCCGCAATCCGCTTGGTGGTTTTAAGCGTGCCGTAAAAATCCATCGCATAAATATCGTCGGAATTCTCGGCCCCCATGCGGTTGGAGGAAAAGTAACCTTTATTGGTCGTGGGGTTCATGATCATCGCAAAGTCGTCGTAGCGCGTGTTCACCGGGGCGCCGCTGTTGATCACATTGGCCTGTCCGGGGATAGAACCGCCGAGCGAGCTGTAGAAAATATCCTGACCGCCCATTCCGAAATGACCGTCGGAGGAGAAAAACAAGACCTGGTTTTCATCTTCAATAAAAGGGAACATTTCATCGCCCTCCGTATTGATGCCCGGTCCCATATTGACCGGTTGTGACCAGGCTCCGTTGCCGCTGCGTGTCGTTTTGTAGATATCCGTGCCACCATAACCGCCCGGCATATCGGAAACAAAATACATCGTCTGCCCGTCGCCGGAAAGTGCCGGATGACCTACCGAATAACTTTCATTATTGTAGGCAAAAGCCTCCGGTTTGGACCATTTTTCGCCTTCCAGCACGCTGAACCAGATTTGAAGCTCAAGTACCTTGTCCTTCGTTTTATCCTTCGGGTTGTTGCGGGTAAAGGCCATGTAGTTTCCTGCTTTGTTGAACGTTGCAGGACCATCGTGCCATTTGCCGTTTACGCGCTTGTCAAACTTTTTCGGTTTTTTCAGCTGGCCGTTCTCCACTTCCGAAACATACAGGTTCAGGTAGGGCTTCCCGTTCCAGTTGTATTTGCGCTTGATCAGCGACGGCTTGGCGCGGGTGGAGGCAAAAACCACCTTGTCGGTGCCCAGGTAGGCCGTTCCGAAATCCTGGTCTTTCGAGTTGATTTCCTGGTCGTAGACTTTAAACGTACCCGCGTCGGTCATCAATGTGCCTAGCTCATTGCGGTGTGCTTCGAAGCTTTTTACCCGGAGGTCGTTCGGGCGCAGGGCGCCGAATTTGTCCATCCAGAAAGCGGATTCATCGTATTTGCCGTTCGCCCGCAAAATGGCGGCGTAGCTGTAGTAATCTTCGGGAACACGCCCGCTCGTGGTATTCACCAGCTTGGCGTAGGCTTCTTCCGCTTCCACGTTCCGGTTCGTTTTCTGGTAGCTTTCTGCCAGTCGGCGCATTCCGGATTCGGTCAGTTGTTCGGTTTCGGTGTAAAACTTGATTGCTTTTTCGTAGTCATACAAAAAATAGTATTTATCACCTTTCTGTTCCCGTCTGGATTGTTCCTGGCTAAATGCTATCAGGCTGAATCCAATGATAATCAGAGTTGTAAGTAGATTTTTCATGATCATTGATTTTTTGACGGTTAAAAATACCGGGGCGAATCGATCTGTTTTTTACCCGGGAAAATGAAGTCATACCGGAGCATGATCTCGTGGCTTCCCTGGTTGTATTTGAACGTTCTTACCCCGTAAGACCAGTCGAAGGAATAACCGACGTGGAATTGCTGCGACAAATTGAAGCCAACAAGGGCGCCGACAGCATCACCTGAACGGTACATGGCACCGAGGAGAAGCCTGTCACGCAGCACAAAGGAAGCTGTCAGGTCGATTTGCGACGGCGCTTTCGGCGTATACTTGATCAGCGTAGTCGGCTTGAAAGCCAGGTTTGGCGTGATATCAAGCATGGCGCCGGCAATGAAGAAATAATGACGTTCTTCTTTCGCCAGGGATTGGTTTCCATTGCTTAGCGTAACCGTTGAGTAGCTGTTTTCCAGAAGGTTTGGCGCCGAAATCCCGGCGTAAAAACGCTTCATGGAGTAATAGGCCCCGAAACCGAAATTGGCAGTGGACCGGTTGCTGACATTTACAAAAACAGGATCACTTTCGTTATCGAGGTCCAGGGCCTCCAAGTCGGCCTGGAGGATGTTGGCGCCACCGCTTAAGCCCAGTGCAAGCTTTGATTTTTCGGTCAGCTGCATGATGTAGGCAAAGCTTCCGAAAATCGAGGTGTTGTTTACCGGCCCGATTTTGTCATTGGAAACGGAGAGCCCCAGACCGATGTGTTCGCTGGCAACCGGCGAGTGCAGGGTGAGCGTTTGGGTCATCGGCGCCCCGTCGAAGCCCACCCACTGCGAACGGTGGAGGGCTGTGATGGAGAGGGCCTCCCGGCTCCCCGCATAAGCGGGGTTGACCGTGAGTGTGTTGTACATATAGTGGGTGTACATCGGGACTTGCTGCGCCTGCAGGCTAAAACTGCCCAGGCTTAGAAAAATCCCCGCGATTATTTTTTTATGTGTTTTCATAAGACTGCTTTTTAATGTGACATTCGATTATTTGTTTAAGTAGATGGTTCCTTTCTTGTCTTCAGAGCCATCGCCAAGGTCGAGGATGTAGAAATAGACACCTACCGGCAGTATTTCACCGTTTGGTCCTTTTCCATCCCAGGTATTCATGTAGGAATCTCCTTCGAATACTTCATCGCCCCAGCGATTGAAGATCATGAATTTGTTATCGCTATAGCCTTCAATTCCGTCAATAACCAGGATGTCATTGACATTGTCACCATTCGGTGAGAAACCTTCCGGAATTGAAACCGCTACAATGTCACAGTCGTTATTTACAACTACGGCCACATCGGAGCTGGCACTACAAGTATTGTTGGTGACAGTTAAGGTATAAGTACCTGAATTGGCCGTTGTAGCCGAGCTGATTACCGGGTTCTGGCTGCTTGAGGTGAAACCGTCAGGACCAGTCCAGGAGTAGCTGGCACCGCTTACTGTTTCGGCTGTCAGGACGATATCCGTTCCCACACAGAGGTCGGTATTTCCTGAAGCTACCGCATCCGGCACCTCGTTTACAACCAGTGAATAGTCGGCAGATGTTGTACTTCCCGGGCAAGATCCGGTCACCACCACGTTGTAGTTGGCCGCTTCGTCGGAAGCCGTAGCCGGGTTGATGGTGAGGCTGGAGGTCGTTGCACCGGAGATGCTTCCTCCATTAGCCAGGTTTGTTGTTCCTCTTCTCCATTGGTAGGCCAGTCCGCTTCCTTCGGCCGTGATGGCAAAAGTTGCCGGGCTACCTTCACAGACAGTCTGGTCGGCAGACTGAACGGTGATGGAAGGAATGGTATCCAGGGAGAGCGTCGCATTGGCTGAAGTTACCGGGGAAGGACAGCTTCCTGTAATGACCACATTGTAGCTGTTGCCTACATGTGAGGCATCAACCGGATCAATGGTCATTGTTGCTGTCGTACTGCCGGAGTAGCTTCCTCCGTCAACGAGGTTAGACCCGTTGAATGTCCATTGGTAGCTGAGGTTTGAACCTGTGGCAGTTACACCGAAGGTGGCTGTTCCGCCCGGACAAAGTGTCTGGCTGAGCGGCTGTGCTGTAATGACAGGAGCAGTACTGATGTTGAGGGCAACATTAACGGAAGTCGCCGGACAGGTACCGGTTACCACGACATTGTAGTCGAGGGCGGCATCCGCAGCTGTTGCCGGATCGATGGTGAGGGTGGTGCCTGTTGCGCCGGAAATGTTTCCGCCGTTCACCAGGTCAGTTGCACCCCGTCTCCATTGGTATGTTAATCCCGAACCCGAAGCTGTTACGGTAAAGCTGGCAGCTGAACCTTCACACACCGTTTGGGCCAGGGGCTGTACGGTAATGATCGGGGACGGTTCGATTGTTAATGCAATATTGGCAGAAGTTACGGCTGACGGACAGGTTCCGGTGATTACTACGTTGTAGTTGGTCGCTTCATCTGAAAGACCTACCGGGGCAATCGTCATGCTGGCCGTTGTAGAACCGCTGACAGTGACGTTATCCGTCATGTTCGTTGTTCCTCTTCTCCATTGGTATGTTAGGCCGGAGCCTGTTGCGACTACGGTAAAGGTAACAGAGCTTCCTTCACAAACGGTCTGATCCACAG
>CBINGV010000145.1:0-9417 GCA_966250255.1 uncultured Flavobacteriales bacterium
TAAAACCTTCGCGCGAGTTCGCCGCCGATCCGCAGCCCCAGACTTCCCTGCTCTGGAAAATTGAGGGAAATGGACTGAAGCAGCCTTCTTATCTTTTCGGGACCATGCACTTGATCCAGCGCGAATACTTTTATTTTCCGCCGGCTTTGGAAAAAATCATCAAAAAATCCGATGTCGTGGTCACTGAGATCGCTTTGGACAAAATGGGCGACCAGGCTGAAGCCTTAAAATACATTTACCTGAAAGAGGGATCGCTGCTTGATTTTTTCAGCAAAGAGCAGCAGGATACGCTTTTCCAATGGGCTGAAAGTAAGCTGATGCTTAAAAGGGATGCGTTTGCGGCCTCCTTCGGGAAAATGAAGCCTTTTGTGATCCTGCAAACGGTGGTGCAGCTCAATTTTTTCGGTAAGACCGAATCTTACGAGATGAAAATCAAGGAAGTGGCCGATAAAAACAACATTCCTTTTATGGGCTTTGAAAGCGTAGCCGAGCAAATTTCCTTTTTTGACCAGCTGAGCCATGAAGACCAGGCCGAAATGGTCATGGAAAGTATCCGCGACGAACAGAAAACGATTGCTTTGATGAATACGATGCAAGGGGTGTACAAACGCCAGCAGCTGGACTCGCTGCATTTGCTGATCCGGCAGGAAGGCGGTGTAGTTGCCGAACAGGAAGGGACTTTCCTGGACCAGCGCAATGCCCGCTGGATCCCGCAGATCAAAGACATCATCCATAAACAAAAGGCTTTCATTGCCGTAGGCGCAGGTCATTTGGCCGGCGATCACGGTGTTATCCGTTTGCTGCGTGATGCAGGCTATACGCTTACCCCAATTGCATTTTGATGAAACAGCTCCTTCTTTTTATAACGCTTATTTTGCTCGCTTTGGGCTGTAAAACCTACAGTGAGGATGATCGGGATGGCTTTGACGCCAAAATCAAGCGCTACCTCGAAAAATCACCCGTAAAGTATGAAAAGTCCGAATCGGGACTGTATTACTACATCGAAAAGGAAGGAGAGGGGCCTTACATCAAAGCCACCGACGAAGTGAGCTTTGTGTATGAAGGCAAATTGCTGAACGGAGACGTCTTTGACGGGAAAAATAAGAAAAAGCCCGTTACCTACCAGGTGAAGGAATTGATTATGGGTTGGCAGGAAGCTATGCTTTACCTGAAAAAAGGAGGTAAAATCAAATTGATTGTGCCGCCGCAGCTGGGCTATGGCGATTACGATTTGAACGACATCCCGCCGAATTCCGTTTTGCTCTTCGATCTTGAGGTAACGGACGTGAATTAATATTCATAGCTTTGGGGATGGGGGCAAAAATTGGACGCAAAGTAAAGGGAGTTTCTGCGAAGTATGCAAAGTAACTTTTTTGGAAAAAAATTGCGGCTGTTGCACTCTTTGTGATACTTCTGCGTCCTTGTGATGCTTTTATGCTAACTCCGCGTCGTTTGCGAAAACTTGGGGTACTTTGCGTCCCTTAAAAAATCGTGTGTTTGATTGAAAGCCCCGCTAGTGCTCCATTTTCAATTCGTAGCTCGTTCCGCTGGAGTCGCTGGTGAAAATGATGTCTGCCCCGATTTGTTCGGAGAGGTCATGAATGAGGCTCAAACCAAAAGAGCTGTTGATTTCTTCCGGCATGTTGAAGCCATCCCCGTTATCGGAAAGTTTTAAGTAAACGTGGCCGTTTTGACGCATGAGTTGCATGCTGACGATTAGGTCTTTGTTTGTTTTTAATCCGTGTTTGAGGGAATTGCTGATGATTTCATTGACAATCAAGCCAATGGTAACGGCCGTATTGGATTTTACCAGTACTTCTTCCAGCTCCAACTCGAAATTGGCCGGCCGGATCATGGATTCATTGAGGCCGGAGCTCAGCTCGCTCAAATAGGATTTGAGGTCAACCTTGAGGTAATTCCCGGTCACATACAGCTGCTCGTGGAGTTTGGAAATCGAAAGGATTTGGTTTTCGAAGCTCGAAAAAATTTCCAGGTCGCCCGGGTCATTGATCGTGCGCGACTGGATGCGCATCAGGCTGATCAGCATGGTGAGGTTGTTCTTGATCCGGTGGTGCATTTCGATCAGGAGCGTATTTTTCTCTTCCAGGGCTTTTTTGAGCTTGGTTTCGTAATGCCTGCGCTTGTAATTTTCGATCGAAAGCGACACAATCTGGCTCACTGCCATCGCAAAATTGACTTCATCTTCAGTCCATTCGCGCTCTTGTTTGCAATCCTCAAAACAGATCACGCCTGCAAGCCGTCCTTCAATCCGCACCGGGATATCCATGATGGACATGATGTGATGGTCAACGCAATAGCTGTCTTTCAACTCAGCGCTGATCTCGTTGGTATAGACATTTCTGATCGGGATGACCCGGTCGCTGATCAGGTGCGAAAAATAAGTCGGGATCTGGGTTTCGAGCAGGATTTCGCCCTTGCTGAAACTATCGTCCGTGGAAACATAATTGGCAATGCACTCGATCCGGCTGGGATTGTGCTTAAATACCCAGATATTGACCCGCTCAAGCTTCATACAGGCACAGAGGCGCTGACCAAGGCGGAACAATACATCGTCCAGCGTATCCGTCTCGCTAACGGGAAGTTTTGAAAGCTATTCGAACTGCTTATGAAAATTCAGAGTCATAGATGGATTTAAAAGTAATAAAAAAAATGATTCGGCAATGAAAAAAAATAATTAAACGAAGATTTCGGGTGTTTTAAAGAAAATTTAAGCTGTTTTCCCTCCTTAATTGGCAATCGGGTAGGGGAATTTAGCCTAAAGCAGTCATTTTCAGTTCTAAAATTTAATTTCGCAATTGCTTGCGGAATCCGATTCAAAACACTAATTTTGGGCAACGAAAATTAAAGAAACATGAGCGTTTTAGTTAACAAAGACTCTAAAATTATTGTACAGGGCTTTACAGGAAGTGAAGGTACCTTTCACGCAGGACAAATGATCGAATACGGCTCCAATGTCGTTGGCGGTGTAACGCCGGGCAAGGGTGGATCGATGCACCTGGACAGACCTGTTTTTAATACCGTAAAAGAAGCGGTTGGTAAAACGGGGGCAAATGTTTCCATTATTTTCGTACCACCGGCTTTTGCAGCTGACGCGATTATGGAAGCAGCCAACGCCGGTATCGGGGTGATTGTTTGTATTACCGAGGGAATCCCGGTAAATGATATGGTGAAAGCCAAAGAATACATCAAATCGTTTGATTGCCGCCTCATCGGGCCGAACTGCCCGGGCGTTATTTCTGCAGGTGAGGCTAAAGTAGGCATCATGCCGGGCTTCGTGTTCAAAAAAGGGAAAATCGGTATTGTTTCCAAATCCGGTACCCTGACTTACGAAGCGGCTGACCAGGTTGCCAAGGCGGGCCTCGGGATTACAACGGCTATCGGTATTGGTGGTGACCCGATCATCGGTACAACTACCCGCGAAGCGGTTGAATTGCTGATGAACGATCCGGAAACCGAAGGAATCGTGATGATCGGTGAGATCGGGGGGAACCTCGAAGCAATTGCAGCCCGTTGGATCAAAGAAAACGGAACAAAGCCTGTTGTTGGCTTTATCGCCGGTGAAACAGCCCCGAAAGGACGTACCATGGGGCATGCCGGAGCAATCGTTGGTGGCCATGATGACACAGCCGAAGCCAAAAAACGCATTATGCGCGAATGTGGCATTCACGTAGTGGATTCCCCGGCTGAAATCGGTAAGAAAATGGCGGAAGTAATTGGCGTAACGGCTTAATTATTCCCCTCAAAATAATTTTATGAAAAACACCCGCCCTTTCCAGGCGGGTGTTTTTTTATCACAGGATTTTATCAATTTTTTAGTATCTTCGAAACCATGAATGTTCCTGCTTATGCGATTGAGCTAACGTGTTTTTATACGTGGCGCGAAGAAGACGGCATCGTCAGGACAAAAGTGAAGCGCGGTTCGGAAGTAGGGGTGATGGAAGCAAAGGAAAATTCAGTGGCAGTAAACGCTTTTTCAGCAAATGGGGAGAAATTCCCCTTGATCGTGGATTCCCGCGGCATTAAATCGATGACGCGTGACGCCAGGAACCAGTTCACGACAAAAGGCCGCGAAACGAATGTGACTTCCTTTGCGATTATCATTGATTCCCCACTCAGCCGGGTAATCGGCAACTTTTTTATGGGGATTAACAAACCTGCTGTGCCAACCCGCTTATGCGAAAACGAAGAAGAGGCGAAAAAATGGTTACTAAGCTTAAATGTCAACAAGCGTGAAGGCTGAATCAAATAAAGAAATCTATTCCGATAAACGGGCGAATGATATCCTGGAAGTGATCCTGGCCTATGCCCGCCTGGAATTTGATAAAAAAACCGAATTGATCGGTTCGGAAGACGTCTTTGATGCCATCAGCGCCGGGGTAAATATGCTGGGCGAAGAGCTCGAAAATTCGACGATTTCACTCAAGGAAAAAGAACAACTATTGCAGGAAGTGCACCACCGCGTGAAAAACAACCTGCAAATCATTTCCAGTCTGCTGAACCTGCAATCCGAATCGGTGCAGGACAAAAAGTTCTTAAGTTTGATCCGTGAAAGCAAAAACCGGATCAATTCCATGGCGCTGATCCATGAAATGCTCTATGCCACGAAAGACCTGAGTCACATCAATTTCAAAGAATATGTCGAAAAACTTTACCGCTCGATTTACCATACCTTCGAAACGCGTGATTACAAAATTGATTTCCAATTCATCATGCGCAGGGAGCAGCGCTTCGAAATGGATACGATGATCCCGCTTGGGCTGATTCTCAACGAAATCATCACCAATTCCTTTAAATATGCCTTTCCCGACAACCAGGGTGAAATACGTGTGGAAGTCAGTAAAGAAGAGGAATTGCTAACGATCAGTATCCGTGACAATGGCGTCGGGCTGCCGGCAGATTTTGATCATGAAAATTCCAAGAGCCTTGGCATCCAGCTGATTTACCTGCTGGCCGAGCAAATTGAAGCGCAACTTGAGCTGGACCGCAGCTCGGGAACTTGCTACAGCCTGCATTTTAATACCTGTAAAACCTTAGCGTGATCTTAATCCTCGGCGAGTACGATGATCTTGTCTTCCGGCGAGAACGTCACTTTTTGTGATTTCTTCGGGTTGATGTTTACCCCGTACATTTTGCTGACATCTTCCTTGTCTTTGATGATGCGGTAGCCCAAAGCTGTGTGGCCTTGCCGGGCGGCGCTTTTCAGTACGGTATAGAAATCCATTTCAACGCCCGTCTGAACATAGGAAGAAATATCTTTGAGGTAAATTTCGGAACCATCGGCTTCGAAGAGGATGTCGTAGATCTTTTTCAAATCCTTGTTTTCGGAAAGCTGCGCCATGATCAGGCTCAAAAGCTTTTCACTGACAATGAAGTCATCGGCCTTGGAAACCTCTGCCAATTCCCGGTTGCGGATGTCAAGCATTTCGGAAACAATGGAGAAATCTTCGTTCAAATGTTCGGCAATGTTGCGGAGGTGGAGCAAACAGATCAGGGTTTTAACATCGGATTCCTGGATGTCGATATCGGTGTAGCTCAGGAGAATGATGTGATCGAATTTCTCCATGTTCATTGACTCAAGCGTTGCCTTATCGTTGATATCGCCTTCAATGAGCTTGAGTTTCTGGTTCGGAAGCTGTTTGGCAAGTTTTTCCACATCTTCTTTTACCGTTTCCGTTTCGGCCAGGATTACCACCTCGGAGCCCGGTAGCACATAGTTGTCCAGTTCTTCGATGATACGGATTCCTTTTTTGTTCCAGCCGAGGATCGCGGTACGCTCTACGCGCTCGCTGCTTCCGGCATCGTCCAGGATGTATTCGTCTTTGATCGTTGTGATGGTTTTTCCGGACAATTTGATGGTGTCGTCATCTTCGGAAATCGCGATGACCTGGTCGCCTTTTTTGATCACATAGTCCATAGGCGGGTTCACCAGGGCCTCGCCCTCCGCCGTGAAAATTCCCATCACAGAAGAGTCTTCGTAAGAGAACAGCGCATCCTGGTAAGTACGGCCTACCAATGCTTTTTCTTCGTAGAAATAGATTTCATCTCCGTCAAACTGGAGCAATTCGGAATAAACGATACTCAGCCCTGACTGGCGGCAGGTTTGTGCGGTCAGCCTGGAGATAAGATCGGAAGAAAGCACGTAGATCGCTTCGTCTTTCCCGACAAGCTCGGCGGCTTCCACGTTGTCCATGTCCATGATCTCGGAAACAATGTGATAATCTTCTTTCTTACGGCGTTTCCCGTTGGTAATCGATAAAACGGTTTTGATCACATGCCTGTCCTGGCTGGCCTCGTCTTCCGGGCTCAGGATGATAATGGACGAAGCTTCGTGCGGGTTTACCACTTCAATATCTGTTGCAACAAGCGGGCTTCCGCTGCGCACAATGATTTCCGTGTTTTTGGTATCCGGAATGCGGGAGCGCAAATCGTCTTCCAGCTCCACCTTGTCCATCGTAGATAAAATCACGATTTTCGGTTTACGCTGGTTTTCGTTGGCAATCACAAGCTCCGTGATAATGGAATAGATTTTCGGGGAATACCCCAGGATCAGCGTATGGTTTGCTTCCAACACCTTCGATTTTCCTTTGCGCAGGTTTTCAATTCCCTGGTCAATCCCGCTCGAAATCGAACCGATCAGCGTGGAAATGATGAAAATACCGGCCAGTGTAACGAGTAAGGCAAAAATCCGGAAGCCCCAGGCTTCGTCGCCACCCATCGTACCCGAATCGAGCGTACGCATCAAGCTTTGCCACGCGCCTTCAATAATGCCCAGGCCTTCCGGCGCGTTCGGGTCGGGGTTGATTCCCGTAATAAAAATAACGGCTGTTGCGAGCAGGATGATGAAAAATGAAACGATGGCTAACCATCCGATAATAGCAATTGGCCCGCCGGATAAGGTTTTTTCAAAGCGGTAGCGCATTTTTTCACTAAAAGAAGCTTTTGGCATTATGTCGTGTTTTATCGTTCACAGACAATATACAGACAGCAGCAGAATAGCAGTTATATAGAGTCAGTAAACTTAGTTGTCGGGGTAAATATAATTATTTTTTGAATTTTGGAAATCCGGAGCCGCTTTTTTGTTTGAAGTAGATTTATATCCGCCGGGGAGTAGCCGATATAAGCTGAAAAATGGGGCTTGAAAAATGAGTTAATATGCTGATTAGCTAATGTGCTAATTAGCTAATGTGGTAATTGGTTTATCACAAATTAAACCGTGAGTAGTTCAATAATCAGCATATTAATCAATCTTCATAATACAAAAAGTAAAAGGCCTCCACATTATCCAGGTAAGCCCCGTCGAATCCGGCATCGATGATTTTTTGCATGTAGGAATTGCTGTTGCCGTAAATGATTTCTTTCCAGTCTTTTTTCCAGAATTTCACCCAGATTTCATCTTCGTAGCCCTCGTATTCTTTTTTGAGCCATTTCGGGTGGTGTAGTTTCCAGTCCTCCTGCCAGTAATAGCGGTATTTTTCGGCTGCGCCGACGTTGATATAGCTGATCACGAGCCGGGAACCACCATTGGCCTTGATTTTTAAGGAGGCAATATCAGCGGCAGTGAAAAGCGCATCGCCGTAAAAAGCATCGATCAGCACCATGTCAAAATTCGTTTGCCGGATGGCTTCCAGGAAACTCTCCTTGTCGGCAAAAGCATCGTTACTGATCAGGTAAAGGTAGTTTTTCGCATCCTTGAGCTGGGTGACGTTGTTTGCATTTTCCTGGTGCACATAGACCGGGATCTGCGTATAATCGTAATTGGATGAATCGCGCGGAAAGGCCAGGAAACCAGCGTCCGTGTTGTAGGCGTAAGACTGGGTGAGATCGGCCTGGTTTGACGTATAATCCGCAACCAGCACCGGAATATGCGCTTTGGCCTGCAAGAGCATTTGCAGGCGATAATCGTCCGGCTCAAAAACGCCGTTGTAGAACAGTTCCTCGATGCCTATACCGTCAATGGCATTGAGCAGGCGGCTGTCCAACTCTTCCGTGTTATCGAGGTTACGGAACAGTAACTCGGCCCCGTTTTGCGGGATGATGGCAAAATTGCTTTGCTGGCCCCTGGCGAAATCACTCAGCTCCACGATGAAATCCTGCATCTTGTGTCCTGCGCGGTTGCTTCGCTTTTCTTTGGAACAGGCAAACAAGAAGATGATGCAGCTTAAAAAGAAGAATTTTTTCATAGCAGTTTGATTTAGACGGAAGCATAAAATTCTTCGAAGGCGCGCGAAACGGCTGCTTCGCTGAATGCTTCGCTCAGGGAACGGAGGTAATGCGAGTCGAAGCGCTCTTTTTGCTCCACAAAATCGTTGAGGGCTGCCAGCAGAGCTTCGGCTTTGGCTTCAGTAACGGGAATCCCGGCTCCCGGGGGCATATTCCGGGCAATTCCTACCGGGGTTGTAATGACCGCTTTGCCACAAGACCAGGCTTCGGCTATGACACAGGAAAAGGTTTCATAAGAAGAGAGCATGACCAGGGCATCGCTTTCCTGCATGATCCGGGCAATAGCTTCAATCGGGTGGGGCCCGCTGAAACGGATCTTGTCCCGGATGGCCGAAGCCTCAATTTGTTGCCGGATTGCTTCGTTTTCTTTTTCGTGGAAAATGCGCAGCGTAAAATCCGGGAAGTTTTCGGCAAATAATTCAAAGCCGCGAATGATCTCGCTGACGTTTTTAACGGCCTCGAGCGTGGAGATATGCACAAAATTCAGGCCTGGAGCCGGATTTTTCGCGGCAATGCTAAATAAATCCCGCTGAACCACATTCGGCGTGATGAAGGTTTTTCCCGGGTAAAGATCTTTGACTTCTTCCTGCAGCACTTCGGAAACTACGCTCAATCCCGAAGCTTGTTTCAGGCTTTGCCGGATGGTCAGCTTTTGCTGCGGGCTCAATTTCCGGAAATTTTCCCGTAGCAGGTAAGAGCCGTGCTCCGTCACCAGCATGGCTTTGCCAAAATGCTTTTTGGCCCAAATCCCGATCAGTCCGCGATCAAGCAGCACATGCACATGGATCAGCTCAATGTCTGAAATTGATTTGACCGCTTGTTTAAAGGCTTTTCTCAGGCTGTAAAACTGCCCGATTTTACTCTTTTTTTTAGGATAATGCACGTGGATAAAACGGATTCTCCCGTTGTGCCAGTCTTCTATATGGAGTTCATCCCGTAATTCCGAAGAAAAATAAAGCACAACGACTTCCTGCTTTTGCGCAAGCACTTCGACGTGGCGCCGGATAAAATTACCGTTATAAGGGTTGTCGGCTGTGGGGTACCAGGAAGGAATTACAAGAACAGCCATCAGTTCTTAATGAAACGGAGGGTCCGGTTTCCTGCGGGAAGTTGCAATTCAAGGAAATAAAAGCCGGCGTCTAAAGAGCGCAAATCCAGTTTTTCACCTGTAAACGG
>CBINGV010000146.1:0-9373 GCA_966250255.1 uncultured Flavobacteriales bacterium
GTTTCCGGAAAAACACCAACATCCTGTATTTGTTCCTGCTTTGCGGTTTGTGTCTCGGTACCCTGGACTGGATTTTTTTTCAACAATACGAATGGTTCTGTTTCGTCGTAATCCCGATTGCGCTTTTTCTGCCGTTCTCCTACCTAAATGTACGCTTTAAATTTATTTCAAACGTGCTTTTCTACATCACCCTGCTCTTTTCTGTTATTAAGTTTTTCCTCTGATCCTGCTGCTAAACCCTTTTTTCTGCTTATTTTTGTGGGCTTAAACATTAAAAGCAAGTATACACATGAAATTCGGAGTTGTAAGCTTCCCGGGATCCAATTGTGACGAGGACATGGTGTATGTCCTGGAGCAAAAACTGGGGCAGAAAGTTGAAAAATTATGGCACAAGGATACCGACCTCAAAGGCGCTGATTTTATCGTCCTGCCGGGTGGTTTCTCCTATGGCGACTACCTGCGCTCCGGGGCCATTGCCAAATTATCTCCGATCATGGGCGAAGTGATCAAACATGCCGGCAAAGGCGGTTACGTTATGGGGATTTGCAACGGTTTCCAGATCCTGACTGAATCCGGCCTCCTGGAAGGCGCTTTGCTGCACAACAACAACCAGAAATTCATCTGTAAAAATGTTTACCTCAAAGCCGCGAATCAAAGTACGCCGATTACCTCCGGCCTGAAAAGCGAAAAAACATACAAAATTCCGATTGCACATGGTGAAGGGCGTTTTTACGCTCCGCAGGAAACCATTGATTCCCTCTTGCAAAACGAGCAGGTCTTATTCCGCTATGCCTCCGAAGACGGGATTGTTTCCGAAGAATTCAACCCGAACGGCTCCATCAACAACATTGCCGGGATTTGTAACAAAGGGAAAAACGTATTCGGTATGATGCCCCACCCGGAACGTGCAGCGGATACCGAGCTGAACAATGAAGATGGTAAATTGTTGTTCGAATCCCTCCTGAAATTCTGTTAAGATGAAAGTATTATTGCTTGGCTCCGGAGGACGTGAACATGCATTGGCCTGGAAAATCAGCCAAAGCTCGCAATTAGACAAACTGTATATCGCACCGGGAAATGCCGGCACGAAGGAACACGGCACCAATGTGAACCTTGGCATTACGGATTTCCCGGCCATGAAGGAATTTGTGCTGGAAAATAAGATCAACATGGTGGTTGTAGGCCCGGAAGACCCATTGGTAGAAGGGATTTACGACTTTTTCATCAACGATCCCGAACTGGCCCGGGTTCCGGTGATCGGCCCGTCAAAAGCGGCCGCCCAACTCGAAGGAAGCAAGGATTTTGCCAAGCAGTTTATGATGCGTCATAACATCCCGACGGCCAAATACGCTACCTTTACCAAAAATACCCTGAAGGAAGGCTACGATTTCCTGGACGGCATGAAGGCGCCTTATGTCCTGAAGGCCGATGGACTGGCCGCCGGCAAAGGTGTGCTGATCCTGAACGACGTCAAAGAAGCGAAAAAAGAGCTCAAAGCCATGCTCAGCGACGGCAAATTCGGCAAGGCCGGCAAGCAAGTCGTGATCGAGCAATTCCTGAAAGGAATCGAGCTTAGCATGTTTGTCATCACCGATGGCGAATCGTATAAAATCCTGCCGGAAGCCAAGGACTACAAACGCATCGGCGAAGGTGACACCGGCCTGAACACCGGCGGTATGGGCGCTGTTTCCCCGGTTCCTTTTGCAGACGCTACCTTCAAAGATAAAATCGAAAACCAGGTCATTATCCCGACCATCAAAGGCCTCAAAGCCGAGGGACTGACCTACAAAGGCTTTATTTTCTTCGGCCTGATCCAGGTAAAAGGCGAGCCTTACGTGATCGAATACAATTGCCGCATGGGCGACCCGGAAACGGAAGTGGTGATCCCGCGCCTCAAATCCGATATCCTGGATTTGTTCGAAGGTGTGGCCAGCAATACGCTTTCGGAACGCGATATCCAGTTTGACGAACGCAGCGCCGCTACCGTGATGATGGTTTCGGGCGGTTACCCGGAAGATTATCAGAAAGGCAAGGTCATTTACGGCCTGAATGCGATCAACGGAAGCCTCGTGTTCCACGCCGGAACCCTGGCCGACGGACCAACGGTGCTTTCTGCCGGGGGGCGCGTGCTTGCTGTCACTTCGCTCGGAAAAACACTCGACCTCGCGCTTGATAAGTCCTACACCAATATCCAGAATATTGAGTTCGAAAACGCTTTTTACAGAAAAGACATCGGCCGGGATGTACTGGTTTGATTTTTTTCGTATCTTTCGCTTGTTTATCATTCAATGGACCCCGACCAGCTTATCATCCTGCTCTCCTTAATTTTTACGGCCTTTTGCTCAGGTGTTGAGATTTCCTTCATTACTTCCAACCGCCTGAAAATTGAACTTGACCGGAATAAAGGATCACTGAACGGG
Organism: uncultured Flavobacteriales bacterium; assembly: GCA_966250255.1. Classification (GTDB taxonomy): domain Bacteria; phylum Bacteroidota; class Bacteroidia; order Flavobacteriales_D; family Crocinitomicaceae; genus M2408. The sequence goes on from CBINGV010000146.1 coordinate 2,421, forward strand.
CGTATTTCGGCTTATTTCTACAAGAACGAGGCTCACTTCATTGCTACCCTGCTCCTGGGAAACAACATTGCGCTGGTACTCTTCGGGATTTACTTTGCCCAGCTGCTCAACCCGCTCATCCAGGGCTGGGGCGTAGAAAACGATTTCCTGGTGCTGTTTATCCAGACGATATTTTCCACCATTCTCGTGCTGACGCTGGCGGAATTTTTACCCAAAGCTATTTTCCAGCTCAACCCGAACGGTTTCCTCAAGGCTTTTTCCATGCCGATGTGGCTCGTTTACTGGATTTTGTATATTCCTACGAGCATTATCATGTTCATCAGTACGCAGCTGCTGAAGCTTTTTAAAGTGGAAATGAAAAACAGTGAAAAGGTCTTTTCCAAGATCGACCTCGAGCATTACGTGCAGGACCTCAACAAGCGCATCAAGGAAGAAGAAGATTTCGGGAATGAAATGCAGATTTTGCAGAATGCGCTCGATTTTTCGAAAATTAAGGCCCGCGACTGTATGGTTCCCCGCCCGGAGCTGATTGCGATCAGCGTCGATATGGAGGTGGAACAGCTGCACCGGCTTTTTGTGAGTACCGGGATTTCCAAAATCCTGATTTACCGCGACAACATTGATAATGTGATCGGCTATGTACACTCTTTCGACATGTTTCGCAAACCGACGGCCATTAACCAGGTGCTGCGATCGATCTCCTTCGTTCCTTCGGCCATTCCCGCCAAAGAGCTGCTTGAGATTTTCACGAAGCGCAAATCCAACATCGCGATCGTGGTGGACGAATACGGGGGCACTGCCGGGGTGATCACCATTGAAGACATTATCGAGGAAATTTTTGGCGATATTGAAGACGAGCACGATGTGGAAGACTGGCTCGAAGAAAAAATCAGTGAAACGGAATACCGTTTTTCCGGCCGGGTGGAAATCGATTACCTGAATGAAACCTATCACCTGAATTTCGAGGAATCCGAAGAATATGAAACCCTAGGCGGACTGATCATTCACCAGCTCGAAACCCTGCCCGAAGCCGGTACGGAAGTCGATCTCGGCCATTACAAGCTCTATATTGAAGAAGTTTCCGACCGCCGGATCGAGGTGGTTAAGCTTATTATTGAAGATTAAGTTTAAGTAGCCACGAATGACACTAATTTACACGGATTGCTTATTTGTGATCCCAAATTAATCATCACGGGCTTTATAATCTACTTTACCCGCGGGTAATAGTCGGAGTATAGTCGCGTTATACTCGGAGTACAGTCGGAGTAGAGTCGGAGTATCTCTAGCTGAACTAAAATTAATTTATATTCTATCCCATTTTTTCGTTGTTTGAAAGCTATTCCGAAAATTTGTAAAAATTGTTGGCATTCGTAGCCAAAACAAATCTTCAACGCATTTCCGAAAGAGTATGTCCTGATTCAGAATGAGTAAACCCGGCTACAAAACAAAATCTGGCATTTTTTCTGTATATTCGCTTTTAAGATTCATACACATGGCCCAAAAAATCAAATACCTGACCCTCTCGATTGTTTTCCTGGCAGGATTGTTTCTTTTTGTTTCCTACAAGCCTAAAGCCGACGAAAAACAAAAATCCCTGCAGGAAATTGTAAAAGAGCGTAAAATTCCGGGCAAGGAGCTGAAAATCTATGTCAAAAAAGCGAAACGCACGCTTTCGGTGATTTACAAAGATTCCTGCTTAATCACATACCCCTGCGTGCTGGGCTTTGCCCCGGAAGGCGATAAAATGCAGGAGGGCGATGGGAAAACACCGGAGGGAAAATTCGGCATCAAATCCATGTACCCGCACAAAAGCTGGACTTACTTCATCTGGTTTGATTACCCCAACAAAACATCCTATGCCCGTTTCGAAAAGCGCAAAAAAGACGGCACCATCCCGAAAAATGCCCGGATCGGCGGCGAAGTCGGGATTCATGGAGTACCGGATGGTTACGACAGCGCTATCGATGAAAAACAGGATTGGACCCTGGGCTGCATTTCACTCAAAAATGCTGATATTACGGATTTGTACAAGTCTATTTCCCAGGAAACGAAAATTGAAAGTGTGCCCTGAAATAGTTTGGTCCCGAATAACCTTCATTTCATGAATTGTATTACTTTGGCCTTCTATATACAACAAACATGGATTTAAGTCAGGAACTGATTGAAAAACGCAAGCAATCGCAATTAGGCGGCGGACAGGCACGGATCGATAAACAGCACCAGCAGGGAAAATTAACGGCGCGCGAGCGGATCATCCTCTTGCTCGATGATAATTCGTTCCAGGAAATGGGCATGTTCATCCAGCACCGCTCTACTTCTTTCGGACTTGACAAACAACAGTTCCCAGGCGACGGTGTAATTACCGGGTACGGGACGATCCACGGCCGCTTGGTTTATGTTTTTTCACAGGATTTTACCGTACTCGGGGGATCCCTTTCCGAAACACACGCGGAAAAAATCTGCAAAATTATGGACCTGGCGATGAAAAACGGCGCCCCGGTGATCGGTTTGAACGATTCGGGCGGTGCACGTATCCAGGAGGGTGTGGTTTCCCTGGCCGGTTATGCCGATATTTTTTACCGCAACACGCGCGCCTCAGGTGTCATCCCGCAAATCAGTGTGATCATGGGACCTTGCGCCGGGGGAGCGGTTTACAGCCCTGCCCTTACGGATTTCATTTTCATGGTCGAAGACACTTCGTACATGTTCGTGACCGGTCCGAATGTCGTTAAAACCGTTACGCACGAGGAAGTGACTTCCGAAGACCTGGGCGGTGCCAAAACCCATGCAGAAAAATCAGGTGTGAACCATTTCACGGCGGCAAACGATGTAGCCTGTTTGAAAAAAGTGCGCGACTTCATGACCTTCATGCCGCAAAACTACGGCGAACTTGCACCGACCACCAAATTTGAATTTACAGGCTCCAAAACGGAGATGATCAAACATATTTTACCGGCCAACGCCACTTTGCCTTACGACATCCGCCAGGTAGTGGATTGCGTGATTGACGACAATTCTTTCCGCGAAGTGCAGGAAGATTTTGCAAAAAACATCGTGGTAGGTTTCGGCCGCCTCGAAGGACGCACCATCGGTATTGTGGCCAACCAGCCGAATGCGCTGGCCGGCGTACTGGACATTGATTCTTCCCGCAAGGGCGGACGTTTTGTGCGTTTCTGCGACTCGTTCAACATCCCGCTGCTCGTGTTCGAAGACGTGCCGGGCTTCCTCCCGGGAACCGACCAGGAATGGCGCGGGATTATTACCCACGGGGCGAAATTGCTCTACGCCTTCTCCGAAGCAACCGTTCCAAGAATTACGGTAATTACCCGCAAAGCTTACGGTGGCGCTTATGATGTGATGAACTCCAAAAACATCGGTGCCGACCTGAATTTTGCCTGGCCAACAGCCGAAATTGCCGTAATGGGGGCCAAAGGTGCCGCTGAAATCATCTTCAAAAAAGAAATTTCCGAATCCGGCAACCCGGAAGCCAAATGGAAAGAAAAAGAAGCCGAATACGCCGAAATGTTTGCCAACCCTTACAAAGCTGCCGAGCGCGGGTTTGTGGACGATGTCATCCTGCCGGAGGAAACGCGCACCAAGCTGATCGCCGCTTTCAAATCCCTTGAAAATAAAGCAGAATCTCTGCCTAGGAAAAAGCACGGGAATATCCCCTTATAATCTGATTACAAATGAATGTACTAATGGTTTGATCAGAAGTATTAGCACATTAACTCATTAGCTAATTAACTTATTAACTCGTAACGATGAAAAACAACCACTATCCCCTCAACCTCCAGTTTAAGATCGGAACGCTGGCCAATGATTTCGTAATCGAAGACGCTTCCGGCCGCGGAATTGCCTATGTGCGCCAGAAAATGTTCAAGTTTATTGACGACATCAGCGTGTTCGGCGACGAAAACCGCACCGAGCAATTGTACCGAATCAAAGCCAATAAATGGATCGATTTTTCGGCTTCGTATAGTTTTACTGACAACGTGGATTATGAAATCGGCCGCGTAGCCCGGAAAGGAATGGCCTCGCTCTGGAAAGCGAGCTATGAAATTTACGACAAGGAGCAAAAGCACGATTTCCTGGTTCGCGAAGAAAATGCCTGGGCCAAAGTAGGTGACGCCATTTTCGGTGAAATTCCCGTTTTAGGCTTGCTCACCGGTTATCTTTTCCACCCGAAATATGCGGTAACACGCGTTTCCGACGGAACAATCGTAGCCCGTTTGAAAAAAGAACCTTCTTTCTTCGGGCGCAAATTCTCGGTAGAAAAACTGGCTGATTTTTCAGAAACGGAAGAAGAGCGCATCCTCCTGAGCCTGATGATGATGATTTTGCTTGAACGCCGCAGAGGGTAATAAAAGACGAAACTGGCGAAAAGCCGCATCAAAGCCGCGAAACAAATCGAAACGCCTGCAAAGACATGGAAATGTCCGTGGACAGAAACGACACGGAATTCCCGGCAACAATTTCAGAAGGAACAAGCCTGAAGGATGCTTCCGTGAATATTAAGTTGGGCTCAAAAAAAGGATTGATCCCTTTGTAAGGCTTATTTTCGGGAAAGGTAGGCCAATGCGCCCAGGCTTAAACCGGTGAGATTGGCCAAATAATCGTGCATACTGAACTCGCGGTAAGGCAGGAAATAATGCAGCGATTCGCAGATCGAGCAGAAAAAAACTCCCAGGAAAAAAGGGACAAAAAAGCTTGTTTCCCGGAAAATCAAACGGCAGAATACCATAAAAGGCAGGAACATGGTCGCATGGATGTAATGATCGGTACGGATCCCGAGAAAATACTTATCCAGCCGGATGCCCGTTCCACTCAGGGGTAAAGCCAGTAAGAGCACAACAATCAAAAGGTAAACGACAAACGCAGGACGCAGCATTTTTTGCATGTTCAAAAATACGCTTTTTTTGATAACTCCTAACTCAATTACTCCTAACTTAGAAACTCCTAACTAAACAAGTTTTCCTATCTTTGCAAAAAATTTCCCCATGCTCAAAATCGACATGCACACGCACATTATCCCGAAGCAGCTGCCCGACTGGACAAACAAATTCGGATATGGCGATTTTATTTTCCTGGAACACAATGACAACAAAACGGCCGATATGATGCAGGGCGGGCGTTTTTTTCGCCGGATCGAGGAAAATTGCTGGGACGAAAACATCCGGATAGACGAATATGCCGGTTTTAACACCCAGGTGCAGGTTGTTTGTACCATCCCCGTACTGTTTTCCTACTGGGCGCAGCCGAAAGACGGGCTGGAAATTTCCAAATTCCTGAACGATCACATTTCCGACCTCGTAGCCCGTTATCCGAAGAATTACATCGGCCTGGCCACGATTCCGATGCAGGACGCCAAACTTGCCATCAGTGAGCTGGAACGCGTGAAGCAAAATGGCCACGCGGGCATCCAGATCGGGAGCAACATCAATAATAAAAACCTGAGCGAGGAAGAATTTTTCCCGATTTTCGAAGCCTGCGAAAAGCTGGACCTGGCGGTTATGATCCATCCCTGGCAAATGATGGGCGAAGACGATATGCGCAAATACTGGTTACCCTGGCTCGTCGGGATGCCGGCCGAAACATCGCGCGCAGCCTGTTCTATGATTTTCGGAGGAATACTCGAGCGTTTACCCAACTTGCGTGTTTGCTTTTCCCATGCCGGAGGCTCGTTTTTACCGACCATCGGGCGCATTGAGCACGGTTTCAACTGCCGCCCCGACCTGGTGGCCATCGACAACAAAATCAACCCGCGCGAGTACATCGGCAAATTCTGGGTGGACAGTGTGACACACGACATCGACCTGCTGAAATACATCCTCCAGCTCCAGGGAAGCTCAAAAGTATGCTTCGGGACTGATTATCCCTTCCCGCTGGGCGACCTCGACATCGGGAAGTTCATTGAAGAAAGCGACATCCCGCTAAAGGATCAGGAAAATATTTTCCACCAGGCGACGCTGGACTGGCTGAAACTGGACAAAAGCAAATTCGAATAAGCCGGGAACCAGCAACTCCCAATAACCAATCTCTAATAACCAATTCCCCCCAATAAGCAATCCCATTAAAATGAGCGAATTCAGAACCATATGGCCTACAGCCGACCGTTATGTTGAAGTCATCGATCAGCGCAAACTGCCGCACGAATACACGGTAGTCAAGCTAAGCAACTATAAGGAAGCCGAGCACGCCATTAAAGCCATGATTGTGCGTGGCGCTCCATTGATCGGAGCAACGGCTGCTTACGGTATTTACCTGGCCGTGCGTGAAATGATCGAAAAACAGCTTGACGGAACTTTTCTCGACCAGGCTTTTTCCGACTTGCGCGCTTCCCGCCCAACGGCCGTAAACCTGTTCTGGGCGCTGGATAAAATGCGTGAAGCCCTCGACCAGGCTGACGATTTCCTGGGAACATCCTGGAAAATGGCCGCTGCGATCGTGGAAGAAGATGTGGAAACCTGCCGCATGATCGGTGTGCACGGGCTCCCGTTAATCGAAGCCATTGCCGAACGCAAAAAGGGAGAAACGGTCAACATTCTTACGCACTGCAATGCAGGAATGCTCGGCTGCGTAGAATGGGGAACGATCACTTCACCGATTTACCAGGCGATGAAAAAAGGCATCAAGGTCCATGTCTGGGTGGATGAAACCCGGCCGCGAAACCAGGGTTCGAACCTTACGGCTTATGAATTGACGCGCCACAACGTGCCGCATACGCTGATTGTGGACAACGCCGGCGGCCACCTTATGCAGCACGGCATGGTGGACATGGTGATCGTTGGTACCGACCGCACTACCCGCCAGGGCGATGTAGCCAATAAAATCGGGACTTACCTGAAGGCTCTCGCTGCGAAAGACAATCACATTCCTTTTTATGTGGCGCTGCCTTCCACGACGATCGACTGGAACATCAACGACGGGCTGAAAGAAATCCCAATTGAGGA
>CBINGV010000147.1:0-9314 GCA_966250255.1 uncultured Flavobacteriales bacterium
AAAGAAAAACACGAAAACCAGGCCCAGTCCGAAACCGATGCCGTAATACCTCAAACGCGTCAGAAATTTGTTCATCCTTTGATTTTTTTTGCTGCAAAGATAACGCTAAAATCCGAAGATTAAGCGCTGTGCGGCGGATTAACTTTCGTGCTGCTTCAGGGTAAAAACGGGAGCTGAGTATTCTTAGATTCAGGGGATGAATTTTTCTGCCGGATTATGGATTGAAATCCATAATTTATTCTATTTTTGCGTTTACCATTTTTATTCACTATTCAAAAAACTGAAAATGAAATCTGAAATTCTCGCACTTCTAATCATCCTGTTCGCTATGCTCCTGATCATAGCTGTACAGGTATTTTTGCTCCACAGGGATCGAAAAAAAAATAAAAACAACATCCCGGTTTATTCTCTTCTTAAAGCAATTCCTTTTGGACTTGGAATACTTGGTTTTTTGTGTTTTATGATGACCTGGATAGAAAGCACCATGTTTGGCAAAGTAAATTTTTATAAATTAATGACGGAAGTTGGCCTAAGTCTCAATTTAAACGACGAAACAGCTATAATTTTAGGTATTTGTTCTTTTTCGATCTTTTTTGCCAGTATCCTGTTTATCACCGGGGCATTTTTCCAGTTGGTCTTTAAAGTTTCTATAAAATCTAAATTGACGCTTGCCTACGACCTGGCAGTCGGCTTGGTTTGCGCTGTTTCCGGTTTTATGATCGTTTCAACACTGAAGAGCGCTTTTGAACCGCAAGAAGCCATTAATCAATTTAATATTTTCTCTGGCTTCCAGGAAATTTTCAAGATATCTGTAGGGATTGGCCCGTACATTGCTGCCATAATCGGTATTTGTTATATGGCTTTTGTAATTACCCTGCATATAATTTCTTCCCGAAAAATTAATCCAAAAAGTAAAAATGGGAAACACGAAAGCCCGGAATCAGAAGAATACAAACGCTTAATTGAACTCAAAAAACTGCTTGCTGAAAATATAATTACCGAGGAAGAGTTTAACCGTAAAAAGGCTGAATACCTTGCTAAATAGAACTTGCGGGGAGAAAAACTTAGGATTACAGAATAAAAAAACGCAACCCGGGTGGATTGCGTTTTCAACATAAAATGCTTTTAGGATTAAATCAAAGCGTCCAGTTTGCTGGTCAATTGCGCTTTTGGAGCTGCACCAACGAGTTTATCAGCCACTTCGCCTCCTTTGATGTATAAAATCGTCGGGATGTTGCGCACACCGAATTGTGCGGAAACACCCGGGTTTTCATCTACGTTCACTTTTCCGATGATCGCTTTGCCATCGTACTCTTTGGACATTTCTTCAATTACCGGTCCGATCATTCTGCAAGGTCCGCACCATTCTGCCCAAAAGTCTACTACTACCGGTTTGTCTGATTTCAATACAAGCTCTTCGAAGTTTGCATCTGTGATTTCTAATGCCATATCTGTTAATTTTTAATTTTTTGTTTATCCTAACCGGGGATAAAATTACGTTTACATTTTGAGCTGTACAACTATTTTGCCAGCTTTTTTTTCGGACAAAATGTCATTTTAAAGCACACTCTTGGAATTTCAAAGCAGGGAATTTTCTTCTGTCAATCATTTTATAAAATAATTACTATCTTGCAGAAACCAAAAACACCGACAATGAAAAAAATAGTACTACTGATCCCGGCTGCCTTGCTCTTATTTGCCTGCGGCGGAAACGGAAACAACACCGGCGAAAACATAGAAATTCCCGAATCTCCGGAAGCTGCTGAAAAAAGCGCTACTGACGGAACCTGGGTTATCAACAAAGCCGAAGGCATGATGGCGGACGACAACAAAGGCACCGAATATATCTTTGATGGGGAAAACCTCACCCTCAGCGGCGGCGGAATCAAAAACAAAGGAACCTGGGCCATGAAAGGCGACACGCTCGTGTTCACCATGAAAACCTTTACAGGCGAAATGCGTTACCTGAAAGAAATGAAAGGAGAACAAATGGTCCTGAAAGTGGTCGGCTCTGATCAGGTTTTTTATTTGGATAAGAAGTAAATCCGGTATTGTTGACTATCATTGGCTGCTGAAAGGCAGCCTTTTTTGTTCCCGTAAATGATTGACAAAAGCTACAAAAAAAATCAGAACTTCATCAGAATTTCACCCGCAGCTGGATCGTAATATCCCCCTTCGTATTTCCCTGGATTTCCTCCCCGCCGGAGCTGAGCGTAGACCGGTTCGAATAGATGAAAGCGCCATAACGCACCCAAAGGTCTACTTTGCGGAACATCGTATAACGCAGGGTAAAATAAGCGCGGCTTCCCTGGTAGTAATACGCCGGAACGGAGAATACGTATAAAGCATTCGTCTCAAAGGTATAAATCCGGGTATCATAGGAATCCGTATCAAACAAAGCATAGCGGATCGCCAGGTCGAACGGGGCGCTTTTCGGACGGATCAGCACATCCTGTGTAAAAATCATCCCTTGCTCCGGATCGTTGCTCGGACGGTTGATCGTCACATATTCAATCCGGCTTTTCAACTGGATCGCTTCCGTTACCTGGTAGGAAAAATTGAGGCGGTAATTCCGCTGGTAAACATCCTCCACAGAAGTGATCAGCTCATCGGAATTGCGGCTGTTTTTCTGGCGAAGCTGCTGGCGGTAACGCCCGTAAACCTCCATTTGTTTGTTCGGCTTGTAACTCAGCTGGGCCAGGAATTCATGACCGATCGTCGGCGCGTCTACCTGGTATTTCATCCACGGCGCTTCGAAAAAGTCCATGTAGCTCGAAAAAGTCCAGGAAGAATTCAACTTCGTGCGCAAACCGAAATACAGGCCTTTTTCATTCTGCGTCAGGCTCCCTTCGGCAAAAGCATTGTTGTAGAAAGTCTGGTAACCTTTCCCGTAATTGCGGTAAAGCAAGCTGAGCGTCGCCTTGCTGTCAATCGCAATAATCAGTCCCTGCAGGAAAGCATAATCCTTCGAATGCGACGAGCGCGAAACTTCCCCGAAAAGATTGACATTTTTCCATACATAGCTGTAATCCCCGCTCAGGCTGAAGGTTTTCGTGCCGCGAAAATCAAACTGGTTGTACAGCTGCATCGTTTTGGAATAGGATTTATCATAGCCCTGGTAAACACCGGCTACGCCCAGGCTCAGGCTCCTCACCTTATAGCGCAGGTTGGCACCCGCAATCCGTTCCTGCAGCAAATCCTTCTTGGCAATTTCCTTGTATGTCCGGTGAAAGCCCGAGAGGTCGATCGTAGAAACAAATTCCAGGTCATCTGTCAGGGAATCTTCCAGGATGGAAGCGTCCACATTCTTCACGGAACCGAAAAGCGTCAGCCCCAGGCTTTTATACCCGAGATCAACCGCCGCCCCGCGCATAAAGCGGTTTTCGTCCACCGAAGTGTAAGGCCGCAAGGGCTGGGCATTTTTCTTAATATTGCTCACATCGGCCGTTTTCCCAAAAGCATAACCCGACCAAAAATTGAGCGCCTGCCCGATCTGCACCTGGTAATCTCCGAGGGCAACGGCCTTCACGTATTTTCCTCCCTGGAAAAAAGCGTGTGCCGAGTAGAAATCGAAACTCTTTTGTGTGCCTTTGAAAAATTGCTCTCCCGGGTCTTTTTCCGCCGTGAGGCCGATACTCAGGTTATTGCGGTAAGAAAAGCGAAAGCGCGAATAATAGCGATCGGGGTTGCCGTAATAATAATTGGCATTGTTTTCCCGGACGGAATCGCTTACAGCATCGTAACCGGCTTTGTGCTCCGGGGTGCGCTGGTAGCGCAGAAAGAGCTCAAACTTCCCGTATTTCAGGGCTTCCTTGAGGCTGACGTGCAATTGGTCCAGCTTGTCGTCCACCCGGACAAAAGGCATAACCAGTTCAATGGTCTGCAAATCCCAATAGCGCAGGGCCTGTAATTCGTATTTTGTGATGAATTTACCGTATTGTTTGATATGCAGCAACACATCGTTGATTTGCACGTCCGTCAGTAATTGCAAAGCTTCCAGCTCCTCAAAGGTCGTGTTGTTAAGATTGATCGGGTTATCGTAATAATAATTGAGCTGCTCAAGCAGGTTCGTCAAATCCAGTTCTTCCGTTTCCAGTTGCTCGGAGATAAACTCAATACGCTGCTGGATGATTTCCGAGCGGCTTTGCTGCGAAAAAGCACCACCGGCCAGCACGACAAAAAACAACAGGGAAAGGAACCGCTTATTCATGCTTTTTAGCATTTAAATCAACCGTAAGCCCCAGGTGCGGCGACCAGCCCAAACGCTGGTCCCAGGCACTCCCCAGGTCGAGTTTGATCATTTTGTTAAACACCAGTCCCGTTCCGAAAGTCAGCTCAACCGGGTTGGCCGCAGCCCCGATCCGCAGGAAAAATTTCTCGGAAAACTGGTATTCCATTGCACCTTTCGGGCGGAGCTTACTCGTAACTTCTTTTTCGGCCTCAGCCAGGAGCAAAACCTTCGATGAAACCGTATATTGCAGTCCGAGGCGTAAATAGGTAGAAAAACGATCGTTTTGGTCAGTTACCAATTTCGCCTGGTTCAGGTTCAGCACCGAAAAGCCAAAGCTCACCTGCTCGCTGATTTTCGCCAGGATTCCCGCTTCCCCGGTAACTGTGCCTTTGCTTCCGTAGCCGTTGATCTTGAGCGAGAGGTAATTGATCTGCACCCCCGCATAAATTTTGTCCCCTAGCTTCATGGCATAACCGGCTCCCAAACGATTGGTCCGGTACATCGAATAGCCATAGCTTTGCACGCCCAGCGAAAAAACACCTTTCTTCAGCGGATGCGCCATCACAAAAGCCTGCGATTGCAGTTCCTTGAGCATAAAGCGGTTTTCATACGAAACACCGAATGAGGTTTTTTCAACACCGGCAACAGCGCCCGGATTGTGGTGATAGCTCCAGACATCCGTCAGGGCCACGGAAGCATTGGCAAGCGACATTGAACGGGCACCGACCGGCGACCAGCCCTGTGCCTGCAGGAACAGCACTCCAAAAACCGTAAGCGTGGAAAGTATTAGTTTAAGCATAGGCTAAATGTAGAAATTATTTTGCTGAATTCTTAAAAATGGTGATATTTTTTTGAGTTGTCCGGGCTAAGCCTCTCCCCGATAACTATCGGAACATCATTCCTCATTGATCATTCACAGCTCATTTCAACAACCGGGGAATGTCTTTACAGATTTTTTTATTGGAATAAGTGGCGTAATTCAAAAAGTACCAGTTTTTACCATCATCGTCGGACAGCGCCACGAAACGGGATTTTTTGTGCTGGTTTTCACCGTTCTGGATGTATTCGTTGTCCACTTCGTACAACACCTGGATGTAATCGTCCTTACGCTGGATTTCCTGGATAACCGGGTTGATGTACACCAGCTCTTCCCGGTTTTCATTTTCAAAAACGCTCTTGAAGTAAGCCATTCCTTTCGATTTGGCATATTTCACAAAAGAAGGATGGGTTTTGGAAACGATCACAAGCACAGAATTCCGCTCGTAGGCGTCGAGGTAAAGCCCGGTTTGCTTGTTGAGCTCCTGTTCCTGGGAAGCCGAAAGCGAACAAGCTCCAAGAAGAAGAACAAATAAGCTATAAAACAGCGCCCTTTTCATTCCTTCATTGAATAATTACGCCTTTAGCTCCCAGTAGCGGGATAAGCTTCATGTTTTTCTCCTGGATGGTCTCCGGCAGGAAGATGAACTTTTTGTCATACATCTGGTCGTTGATCCAGAAACTCACCCAATATTCGTTCGTGAGGCCGAACACTTCTTCCATGATCGGTTCAATGCGGGCCGCCTCGTTCGGCAAAAGGATCTCCAGGCAATGACGCAGCATCGAGGTTTTGATTTTTTCCCCGGTGTTGACGTTTTCTCCATACCCTTTGGAAGTAATGATGATGCCCTCCATGATTTCATCCGGACGCAGGTTAATCAGGTAAGTATTGTAAATGAATTGCTTGTCTTCCCCTTCTTCCTGTACGATGGCCACAGCCACATTTTCGACCTTTGGGCCGATCAATTCCTCACGCATGTAAATTCTTAATGTGTGTTAGCTAATCGTTTGGCGGCCGAAATATACAAAAAAAGATCGGCAGGATGGCCTACTTTGTACTTATTGGTTGATTTTTCCACGTCCGGCATGCGCTTTTCACCCGTGCGGACAATGATCAGCTTTTCGGCCGGGATACTGATGATGTATTGCCCCAGGATACCGCGGCAATAATAAACCGGGTGCCTGTAGCCGAGGTAAGTCCAGATGTGCAGTCCGTAACGGTAATTCGGGACGCCTTCTTCCGTTGTCATCGGGGGGTTCAGTACCATTTCCTGCATGTATTTTTCGGAAACGACCTGCTCGCCATTCCATTTCCCAGCCTGCATAATCAGGCGGCCGAGCCGGGCAAAATCGCGGGAGGTTCCGTAGAGGCAGCAAAAGGACTTTTCGTCGCCTTTTTCTTTGTCGAGGCTCCAGTAAGCATCGTGTTCCGTCCCGATTTTGGACCAGATTTTTTTGTAGGCATATTTTGACAAATCCTCACCGGTCGCTTTTTCAATGATGAAGCCCAGCAGCTGCGAATTGCCACTTTGGTAATTGAAGGCTTTGCCCGGTTTGGAAACGGCTTTCTGGCGGTTCACCAGGCCCCAGAGATCGCTGCCGTAATACGATTCGGCATTTTCGGAAAGCGGGTCTTTGCTGCTTTCTTTCCAATCCAGCCCGGAAGCCATCATCAGCAGGTGACGCACGGTAATTTTGTTTTTCCCATCTTCTTTGAAAGCCGGCAGGTAATTCCCGACAGGATCCTCGAGCGATTTGATCTTGCCTTCTTCCAGGGCAATACCAACCAGCAGCGAAACGAAGGTCTTTGTTGCCGAAAAACTGTTGGAAACCGTGTTTTTTGTATGTCCGCGCCAGTATTTTTCGAATACGAGCGAATCGTCTTTGATTACCAGCAGGGATGAGGTTTTGAGCTTCTCCATCGTTTTTTCCTGCTCGGCAGTAAGGCTCAGCGAAGTAGGGTTTTCACTCCAGGTAAAGAGCTTGTCCGCCTTTTTGATCGTAGAGGAGTAAAAAATATCCTTGTCGTAAATGCTTGGCCCCGTTCTGCCTCTCAGGTAGGTATAATAAACGCCCTTATAAAGGTAAAAGCGCCCGGAAAGGATCACAAACAGGTTGGCGCAGATCAGCAACAATAACAGGAACTGGAAAAAGCGCTTAAGGAATTTTTTCAAAACTCTCATTTCTCTCGTATTCGTATGCGAAGAGTTCAGCCATTTTCGCCTGGAGGATTGCTGTCACTTCCTGCATGTCGACTGCCCTGCCCAACTCTTTCTGCAATGAAGATACAGCTTTATCTTCAATTCCGCAAGGGATGATGTGAGAAAAATAATTTAAGTCGCTGTTGATATTAAAACCAATGCCGTGCATGGTCACCCAGCGGGAACATTTCACGCCCATCGCACAGATTTTGCGGGCATTGGGACCATCCGCATCCAGCCACACACCGGTGTATCCCGGGTAACGGCCGCCTTCGATTCCATAATGCGCCAGGGTTTGGATCACCGCTTCTTCGAGCAGGCGCATGTATTTGTGAATGTCCGTAAAGAAGTAATCCAGGTCGAAAATCGGGTAAACCACCAACTGGCCGGGACCGTGATAGGTAATATCGCCGCCGCGGTTGATTTCGTAATACGTGGCGTTTTTCTCCTTCAGGCTCGTTTCATTGAGCAGCAAATGGCTCGCTTCACCGCTTTTCCCCAAAGTATACACATGCGGGTGCTGGCAAAAAATGAGGTAATTTTTGGTTTTCTCGGCTTCCGGGTTATCCCTCAGGGCAATTTTTTGGGCAATCGTTCGGTTGAATAATTTTTCCTGGAAATCCCAGGCCTCTTTGTAATCAATCAAGCCCAGGTCGATCGGTATGACTTTGTTCATGAGAACCTTTGTTTTGAAGTACAAAGTTACGAAAGAATGGAGAATGGAGAAGGAAGAATTTTATGAATAGTTGGGTTTTGTCGTGCTATGCACATGTTTGGATTCGTCGCGCTGCACGCATTCATGTATTTATCAATGCGTTCCGAAGGTTGATCTACGAATACACGAATCCTTAAATTCCATGCAGTGGAAGAATCCCCCAAAGTCAATGAATCCTCACTCCTACGACGCACACATCATCGATTTGCTCAGCCTTGCCATCCAGAAGCCACTGTTCGAATTCCTTTCCGAGTCGTTCGCGCAGGCTTTCCATGTCGCTTTCCGGTTGGGTGATCAGGAAGGTCTTAAAGCGTTTGATCATGTATTTTTTGCCGTCCGGTCCACCAAACTGGTCGGGAAAACCATCTGAAAAAGAGAAAAACAAATCTCCCGGGTCGAGTGCAAATTCCGTTTCGGTAAAAGAGCGCTCGTCGTTGACGTATTTTCCCACGGGCATTTTATCGGCGCCGATTGTTACGAGAAAACGGCCATTGAGCGAGAGCATTTTTTCATCGCCGAAACTTTGCGCCTTTTCTTCATTTGTCGTAATCAGAATCAGCGGGTTGTTTGCCCCGGCAAAACGGATCGTATTACGGCGCTTATCCCAGCAGCAAAGCGAAATATCCATCCCGTCCTTGCGCTCTTCGGTGCTGCCCTTCTGCTGCAAGGCCTTGATGATCTTGGAGCGCAGCAGGTTGAGAATTTGCGCCGGAGCGAAGTTTTTGCCTTCAATCACAATTTCATTGAGGAAACCGATGCCCAGCATGCTCATGAAAGCGCCCGGTACCCCATGGCCCGTACAATCGGCTGCTGTCCATATGGCATAATCTTCGTTCTGGTAAGCCCAGTAAAAATCACCGCTCACCACATCCCGCGGGCGGAACAGGATCAAATGATCGGCGGCCAGTGCTTCCCAATGTTCGTCGCTCATCATCAGCGCCGTCTGGATCCGCTCGGCATAATTGATCGAATCGGTAATTTCTTTATGTTTTTCCTCAATTTCATGTTTCTGGCGCACCACTTCCTGCGTGCGTTCCTGCACGATTTCTTCCAGCTCGCGGTTTTTTTGTTCCAGCCTGCGGCGGCTGACCTTGATCGCAAACCAGAAACTCAGCACAAGGATCAGCAGGTAAAACAAATAAGCATACCAGGTGCGGTACCAGGGCGGCGTGATCGTGAACTGATATTCCAGGATATTGGATTGCTCCCCGAGCGAGTTCTCCGCCTGGATGTAAATGGTGTAGCTGCCTTCGTAAAGTTTGGAAAAACTGATTGTCCGATTGGCCGACAAATTCGACCAGCTGTCCTGTTCCCCGTTCATCCGGTAACGGAATTTCACTTGGGAGCTGTG
>CBINGV010000148.1:0-9270 GCA_966250255.1 uncultured Flavobacteriales bacterium
AAAGTTATCCAACAGCCGGTGAGCTGGAACAGGAAATTTCTGTCCTGATCCTGCATGGCGGAGCGGTTGACCCGGATAATTGCAGCCCTTCGAACCGGCAAAACGATGTGCCCTGCAACTACGGTACAGGTAACAATCTCCCGGCGGATTATACCGATATTGAAAACCTGCTGAATGCCACTTCGGGTTTTGATCATTATAATTTTAACGTGAGCGAGCTGAACCTGACCGGGAGCACCCTGCCGTTCGACCCCGACAACCGGGAATCGGTGTTTGCCTATCTGCAGCAATTCCAGGGAATCGTTTTTTACAAACACTGGTCAACGGGACTCACGGACGAAATCCTGGAAGCCATCCGCGATTTTACCGATAACGGCGGCGGGCTTGTTGGCCTGCACCATGCCTTATACAATGATGTGGACGGCACGCAGAACAAAGACATCCTGGTAAACGAGGTTTTCGGCCTGGAATCCGCAATGAATACCTGGTCGGCCAACCTGACGACTTACCAGGTTTACAGCACGAACTACGGCCATTTTGTGAGCACTTACGGGATCGGCTATTTCAATGCGCAGGAGCCGCCGCTGGAATGGGACAATGTGGCCATGCCGCTGCCGGGAACCAACCTCTCCCACACGGCTTATCAGCGTTTCCCGGTTTACGATGAGATTTACAACAACATGGCCTTCATGAACAACCAAAGCTATGGCCATGGGGTGAACCAGGTTTGCCCGCTTTTTTCAAACGATCAAAGTCCCTTTCCGCAAATGCATACCACCGGTTTTGTGAAACGCTTCAACCCGAGCCTGGACGCCAGCGAAGGACGCGTTGCTTATTTCGAGATCGGGGAACGCAAGGAAAGCATCAACATTTCGCATATCTTCGGGCAAACGCTCCGCAACGCTGTTTTCTGGACGGCAATGGACAGCATCAGTACGGTTGGGCTGTCGGAAAATGACCCGGATCTTTTTTTCGTTTACCCCAATCCTGCTTCGGGCATTGTTTCTATTCAAAACCCTAAGAAAGAAAAGTTTCAACTGCGCGTCAGCGATTATGCCGGGCGAAAAATCTTCGAAACGGAAAGTCCGTCGGGAACAGCCCTCGAGCTTTCTTTCAGCGACAAAGCTTCCGGAGTTTACCTGCTTAGTTTTGAGAGCGGAGGGAAAACCTGTATCCAGAAATTAATCGTGCGCTGATGCCCCGGCTTGTTATTTTATCCTGCTGTTTTCTCCTGTTCTTCTCCGTAAGGGCCCAGGATGAAAACCCGCAGCTGGATTCCTTTTACCGTTTGCTCAGCAAGGCAAAAAGCGAAAAGGAAAAAACCCGCTTGCGCTACGAAATTGCCAATATTGAGATGATCTTCCGGCTTTCCTTCTGGGATAGCCTGCGCCTGGACGCCCGCAAATATGGATTAACGGAACATGAAGCCGATATTCTGAATAATATGGGCTTTATCCACAACAATGAGGGTAATCTACAGAAAGCACTTTATTACTGGCAGCAAAGTCTTAAAATCCGCGAAAAAATCCAGGATGAAGCCGGGATTGCCAATTCCCTGAATAATATCGCTTTCATTTATGAATCAACCGGCGATTACAAAAAAGCACTGGAAAAACACCTGAAAAGCCTCCAAATACGCCGGAAGCTGAAGGATAAAAAAGGAATTGCGGTTTCGAGCAATAACATCGGAACCATTTACCTTGACCTGGGTGAACAGGAAAAAGCCCTGAAATACTACCTCGAAAGCCTTGAAATCCGCAAAACAATTGATGATCCGACAGGCATGGCCTATGTTCTGAATAACCTGGCGGGAATTTACAGCGACCAGGGTGATAATGTGAAAGCGCTGGACTATTACAACCAAAGCCTTCGGATCCGTGAAAAATTGAATGATGAACACGGTATAGCGCTTTCCCTGAATAACATTGGCGGCGTTTACCTGGAAGAAGGAAAACTGACCGAAGCGGAAAGCTATTGCCTGCGGGCTTATGGGCTGGTTAAAAAGCTGGGATACCCCGAGGCTATCAGTGAAACCACCGAAAACCTGTACCAGATTTATAGCGGACGACACAAGTGGAAAGAAGCTTTTGACATGCTGCAAATCCACAAGCAAATGTCCGACAGCCTGAACAACGATGGGATCAAGAAGGCGCTGCTTGAAAATGAGCTGCAATACAAATTTGAAAAGCGCCAGGCATTGGATAAGGCCCGCCAGGATAAGAAGGAAGCCCTTTACCGGGAAAAACTGAAACGGCAGAATTTTGTGAGTATCGCTTTTGGTGTCGGTTTGCTATTAATCATCCTGATTGTTGTGGTGATTTACCGTTCGCTGCGCAATACGCGCCGTCAAAAACTGATCATTGAAAAACAAAAGCACCTCGTAGAGGAAAAAAACAACGAGATCCTGGATTCGATCGCTTATGCCAAACGCATCCAGTCGGCGATTTTACCACAGGAGAAACTGATCAAGCGCGTGTTCCCGGATTCCTTTATCCTCTACAAGCCGAAAGACATCGTAGCGGGCGATTTTTACTGGTTTGAGATGATCGGCGACCTGGTGTTTCTCGCCGCAGCAGATTGCACGGGTCATGGTGTGCCGGGCGCAATGGTTTCCGTGGTTTGCAACAATGCCCTGAACCGGAGCGTGAAAGAGTTCAACCTGAAGCTGCCGGGTGAAATCCTGGACAAAACGCGTGAAATTGTGATTTCCGAATTCGGCAAATCGGACGAAGATGTGAAAGACGGTATGGACATTTCGCTTTGCGCCCTGAAGCCTGATGACCTGAAACTATACTGGACCGGCGCCCACAACCCGCTCTGGATTATCCGCAACGGGGAAATCATTGAAATGAAAGCAGACAAGCAGCCTGTGGGCAAATTTTCAGCAGCCCGGGAATTTACCACGCATGAGATTAGCTTGCAGAAAGGCGACGAGCTGTATGCTTTTACGGATGGTTTCCAGGACCAGTTCGGCGGCGAAAAGGGCAAAAAGTTCAAAATCTCGCAAATGCGCGAGCTCTTCCTGGGCCTGGCCGGCCTATCCATGGAAATGAAAAAGGAGCTCATTGAAGCCGCTTTCGAATCCTGGCGCGGTGAGCTTGAACAAGTAGATGATGTTTGTGTGCTCGGAGCACGGATTTAATGTGGGAATGACTTAATATGCTAATGTGCTAATTAAATACTAAAACCAAGTTAACACATTAGCGTATTAGCATATTAGCACATTAACATATTACAAAAAATAAGACCGCCCATCCTGCGACAAGCGGCCCTATCCGATTTTTAACCTAAATTAATCCATGCTAGAGTTTAGTTATCCGTTTCACTAACTCTCCGCTGCCGGTAGTTGCCCGAAGCATGTAAACACCCGGGCTCAACATAGAGAGGTCGAGTTGGGCGGCAGGCTCTTCATCTAAGAACAAAATTTCTCCCTGCATATTAAAAATCGCTATTTTTTCCAGCTGTTCAGCCGTCTTGAGCTGAATGCTGTGTTGAAAAGGATTCGGACTTACGCTGAAATGCACGCCGGCAAGTTCCGCCAGGGCAGCTGTCGAATTGATGTTGACGCTTACCGGGTTGGAAGTATTGCCGCAATTATCGCTGATCATGTAGGTAAACTGGTCACTCCCGGTATATCCTGCATCCGGGGTATAGGTAAACGAACCGTCGCTGTTAAGGATTAGAGTCCCGTTGCTCACATCGGAAACAACGGTTACCGTAGCACCGGACTGACCGTCGTTGGCCAGTACACCGCTGTTTGTAGTGACAACCAAAGGTGTTGCCTGGTTCGTGTTGTAACTATCGGCCGTTCCGCTGATACTGACGCCTTTTTTGAGGATAATCCCCCCATTTCCAACGACGTACATCACCCCGCAGCTTGTGCGCGTGATCGCATTAAGAATGGAGCTTACCCCTGATGTTTCGGTCGTGAAGGAAGTCCCGCCATTGGTCGTGGTAATGATTTTGCCTGAGCCGCCCACAATGTAGCCGTTTGTAGCTGAAGTAAACAGCGCATCGCGGTAAAAATTCGCGGCCGTGTTGTTCTGGTTCGACCAGCTGGTGCCGCCATCGCTCGTTTTGAGGATTTTGGACACACCGCCGCAAAAGAACACGTCCATGTCGCTTACAACAGAAATTCCGAAGAAACTCACTACATTATTGGCCGGCAGGGCCTGGGAAGACCAGCTATCGCCGCCATTAGTCGTTTTATAGGCAAAGGAAACGCTGGCATTGTTGCCTACGAAATACCCTACGGAAGTATTGGTTGCATCGAATTCAATGGCGTTGATGTCTTCAGCCGTCCCGGAAGTCAGGCTCGACCAGTTATCCCCGGAATTGGTGCTTTTCAGGATGGTGCCGCTGGCTCCGGCAGCGTAAATGGTTGAAGATCCCACTTTACAGGAAGTATACAAGGCATTCGAAGTACCTGAAACCTTAAAGCTCCAGTTGGCGCCTGCATCGGTTGTTTTCAGGATTTTCCCGCCGTCGCCCATAATAAAGCCGGTATTTTCATCGAGGAAGAGCACCGAATAAATATCCTGCACCATTGGGGTTGTGAGCGTAGTCCAACTCGATCCGCCATTCGTGGTTTTGAGTACCGTACCGCTAAAACCGACGGCATAGCCGGTTGTTGTACTCGTAAAGGTGACGGATTTCAGGTCATTCTGCGTTCCGCTCGTTTGCTGCGTCCACTGCGCAAAGGAAAAAGTGCTTGCCAGGAAAGCGGCAATGAAAGTAATTTTTTTTAGCATAGGAATTAATTATTAGATTTTATAAATTTTACTTTTTTGTTATCGGTTTCGTTGCTGAGCTGCAGGAAGTAAATTCCCGGGTTGAGGTCGTTGGTGTTGAAGCTGTAAACATTGGCGCCGTCGTTTACTTCAATTTCTTCCTGCAGGATGATTTTGCCGGAAATGTCGGTAATCGTTACCCAATTCATTTCCTTTTTGGAAGCATTGAAGGTAATGGATGAAAGCGCGCTGACCGGGTTCGGAACAACGGAAATGTCCTGAACCTGTAAAGGCATAATCAGCCCGATGGTCTTGGTTTCCTTTTTGTTACCATCCATGTCATATTGCTTGATTTTGTAATAGGTAATCTTGTTGGAAGGGTTTACGTCGTATGAAGCATACTCGCGCTTGAACGAGCTGTTTCCGGCGGCTTTTACCGTTTCCATTTTTTCGAAGAAGGTGCCGTCGTTTGATTTATATACTTCGTAATAATCGCTGTTGAATTCGCTGAGGGTTGACCAGTTTACTTTCACAATACGGCCAACAAAGCGGGCATCAAATTCCAGGAATTCAACCGGTAAAACCGAAGGGCAGCGTAAGGTATAGGAAAAAGAGTTTGCTCCGAAGGAAGTTTCCTTACCGCAGTCGATGTTTGTCCACGAACCGCTATAGGAATCTCCTGTTGTCTGGAAGTTGATAAAGGCATTGACATCGCCATCAAGTCCGGCGCAGCTTACAACTGTTTCGAAACAGAAAGGCCCGAAAGTTGTTCCGGCTCCGTCCGGCCATCCGAGGTTATCGCCCGGGTTATTGTCCGCCGCACCGGTAACGACATACCAGCCATCCTGTGTGATGCTGTTACCGCTCGTATTCCCGGTAAAGTTATTACTCAAAGCCCGCCAGCGGTAAGTCGTTCCGATGGTACTGTAATTCGGTTCAGGCAAGGCCCCTACCCCACTGGATGAAACAAAGCCGGTTGACGCAGGATTGACAAAAACACCATGCAGCCAGTTGGTCCCTCGATTGGAATAGGTCACGTTTACACAGGTCGAAATGGTTTGATTTCCCCCGGTTGCGTCAACAATACCGCCACTGGAAACGGCTGCCGGAGTTGCTGTTGCCCCGCTGAAAGTTGAGCAGGGCACACCGCAAGGTGCACAGATCAAACCGCCGCAATCCACACCGGTTTCGTCCTGGTCCTGGATGGAGTTCGTACAGGAAGGCACTCCTGCACAAGGTGAGCCGCAAGGTCCTCCGCAGTCGACTCCCTGTTCGTTACAATCCTGGATTCCGTTCGCACAGTTAGGAGTACAGCAGGAAATCACGAGGCAATAATCTTCTGTTTCGCCGAAGCTGAAATTGGCACAGCTATTGGCCGCGGTCGGCACCGAGCTGTAAACATACAAAACCCGCATCCTGATTGTTGCCCCGCAGGTAGCCCCTGCCGGAACCGTAATATTCCCGGAACGCGTGGAATTTGCCGTCATATTGTTGTTGGCGACGAGTGTAAATTCACCTGCATCTGCCCAGTCGCCATCGGAATTCCAGTCACAGTAAACTGCGAGCGAGTGGTTTCCCGAACCCGCCCCGGATGTCACCGATATCGGGTAGGTACTTCCCGCCGTCACAATCGCGCAAGAGGCTGAACCGTTTGTACAAGGCGTTGATGCCGCCCCGATGGTGGCAAAAGTTACGTTCGTAATCCCGTCATCGGCCGTACAGCTCATGGTACCTTCCGTACAATATGAAGTTGGGCACAAGGCCCCGGATACGGTATTGATCACTACGTCATCTGTTGTGCTTGTACAGCCTGCCCCGGAAACCGTCCAGCGGAAAGTCGTGGCATTAGGTACGGTAAGGCCGCTGAAGGTGGAAGTAGCTGAATTCGGAGAATTGATGATCACCCCGGTACAGTTTGTAACACAAGTCCAGGTTCCTGTTCCGGAAGCCGGGGCAGTTGCTGCTAGGGTACCGCTTGTTGCACAGGCAGCCAGGTTCTGGTCTGCACCTGCGCCGGCAATTGTATAAGTAATCGTAATGCGGCCTGCACCTCCGGCGCCTCCGGCATAGTTAAAAACAATACTATTATCGTTTCCGCCGCTACCGCCGCCACCAGGTGCAGCTCCGGCATTTCCGGCATTTCCGCCTGCTACAGCCGTTCCGCCTGCTCCTCCGCCTGCACCGCCTGCAGCACCTCCGGCACCGGTTCCCGTTCCGGCAGTACCTGCTGCTCCGTTAGCTGTTGAGCCGCTTCCTCCGGCTCCCGCAGCTCCGGCCGGACCACCGCCTCCGGTGCCCGGGTTGGCTGTTAATGCCCCAAAAGTGGTAGCAGTACCATTTCCTCCGGCACCGCCGCCGCTAGCTCCTCCGGCGCCACCCGTTCCAACGGAATAAGCGATTACTTGTCCCGGGGTTACGGCCATGACGCTGCTGGAATAACCACCGCCGCCGCCGCCATTTCCGCGGTTACCGCCATTGGTGTTGTCGCCGCCGCCGCCGCCGCCGCCGCCCCAACAGTCAACGGTAATGGAAGTTACATTACAGGGAACCGTAAAATTTCCCGCCCCACTATTCAAAGTGGTCGTTGTTTGGGAAAAGGCAAATCCTAAAAACAGGGATAAGGCCAGGCCCAATAAAATGTATCTGATTGAATTCATAGCTGTAGTGGTTGGTTTTTAATAACTTGTTAAATCTTCGATAGCGCTTCCTTCCCCTACTCTCCAGACAAAAGTTCTCGGCTGGTTGGCTTTCTCCCCGGAGATCAGGGCACCTTTTTCAACCAGGCCGGCATCGTAGGGCTGTCCGAGGTTTTTGAGCTTTTCTGCTGAAAGCAAGACAATTGTTACTTCCTGTCCGTCCACATCAACGATGACTGTATTGTCAACGGTTTTTGAACGGTACAAGTCAAAAAACATCGGGGCAATTGCATCCAGGCGTTCCTGTTTCGAAAAATCAGGGCTTTTTGCAAGCAGCTGATACGGTTTGATTTCTTGCTGGCCAAAGAGCACGAAAGCAGAAATCATACATGACATAAGTAACGTTAGTTTCATAGTTAAATCGGTTATAAAATCTGAAGCTAAGTTCGTCATGAGCAATCAGCTCTCCCGATTTAATTCGATACCCTGCATTATTTTGAAGTTAATTAACCCATTTTGCAAGGTGGCTTATTCGCTACTTAACAAAAAACCATTACTTAATATTTAGTTGAAAAACAATAATACACTAATTATCAGTTAATTAAATTGAAAAGTATTCATATTTTACACCACGAAATCATTATAAACCACTGATAATCAATAAGTTAATTTTGTTTACTAAATCGATTTTTAAAGTTGCGTTTTGATTGTAAAAAAGCAAAAGGAGTTGAATTTATGATCCAACTCCTTTTCAAAATCTTCTACCCAATTTACTTTCAAGGCTAACATAAAAAGTAAGGTAGAATAAAGCTAACAAAAACTAGAAAACTTAATCCTCACTCATTACGGGTTAGATAATTTATGAGAAAAATTAAATATACTTATCACTATTAAATTTCGGGAAAATATATAAAAATCCAAGCCCTTTTCGATACCCGGAAGTAAACTGTCGATACTTGGTTGGATTCCAGGTTTTTTTTGAAATCGCAGGTAAAAAACAGGCGAGGTTTATTTCAGGAATTTCTTCATGCTGCTGCCATCGGAATAGATCTCAATGACAACTCCTTTTTGTTCTTCACCGACTTCCTGTCCCATCAGGTTGATGCGTTTAAGCAATGCTTTTGGCTCATCCGAAATACGGACAAAACGAATATCGGAAAAAGAAAAGGCACCATTCAGGTCAACCTGCTTAATCCGGTAATAAAGATACGGAGACTGTTTATTGAAATTAGCATCCCTGTACTCATAATTGTTATAGCCGTCCATACTTCCTTTGGCATCCAGGATGGCTATGTCTTCGTAGTAAAAGCCATCTTCCGTACGTTGTACAATGAAATAATCATTGGATTCCTCAGAAAGGGTACCCCAATTGATCAGCACCTCATCGTCCTGTTTTATAGCGTCGAAATACCCAAATTCAACACCAAGCAAAATGGTTCCGCAATCGATGGAAGAACAGCCGATTCCCGAATAATTGATGGAAAGGTTGAGATCATAGGCCACCAGCTGGCCATCCTGCCCATCTACGACAATATAATACACCCCGTTTGGCAAGGTTCCCCCGACAGGACGCATTTCCAGGCAGGACTGGCTGGTCACACCGGTCATCACTGCCGATGTGCCTCCTACACAGGTTCCGTTCATTACCTGGATCTGGGCTACGTTTCCATCCGTGCCGCCAAATTCGAGGTTCCGGAAATCCAGGGTTACGCTGGCATTACATGGCGCTGAAGCGTTGACCGTAAACTGGTAAATCGCACTGTTATTCATCACATTGTTCGCATAACCGACCTGCGTAACCCAGGCCCCGGTACAGCCATCGCGGATTTGCCCGGCAGCCCCTGCTGCGAGCTGCGGCTCATTGAGCGCCGTATTGCAGGCATTTCCCAGCATGGCATTATTGC
>CBINGV010000149.1:0-8976 GCA_966250255.1 uncultured Flavobacteriales bacterium
GATCAATTGAATATGGTACAAACCAGGTCGGAAGTAGATATTTCTTCCTATTCTAAAGGGGTGTACATCGTTAAATTCTACTTAAACGGAGATGAAATCGAACAAAAAAAGATCGTTAAATTATGAAAATTAAAATATTAATTTTTGTATTTCTTGCTACCCTCAGCTGTTCCAAAATTGAGAAATCAAAATTGGAACAGCCTGAATTTAAAGAACTGGTCGGGACCTGGACAAGTGATTACCCAAACGATGAAGAACGAAGGGTAGTTGTGCATAAAACCGGTAAAGTTGAAATATTCAAATCAACTGAAAGAGGTGAGAAATTCCGCATTACCGAATTTAAAGTCAGTGAAAGCGGGTTTACATACAACGGTGAATTTTTAGACCGTTTATCATTGATTTCAAGTGTTAATGGTAAAATCGAAGGTTCAATTCACTTTTTCAAAAATTTAAATTCCAATGTAGCTTATATTGGCTTCGGATATTATTTTAACAATTTTGAAATGGATACAAGTTTTTTAATTTCAATCCCTTTTTACAGACAATGAGATTAACTTTGCTGATAATACTATCCGACAGATTGTTTTACAGGAAATAAATATGAAAAAAATTACTATTTTACTACTTATTTTTTGTTTGCTATCGGGCAAATTGCTAGCACAAATTAAAATTGGGATTCCCTACTTTTTTGATGTTTATAAGCCTTATACACCGGAAGCTAAAGCGTATCTCAAAGTAAACGACCAGGTAAAAAGTCATACCTATAATTTTTACCTGAATTATAAAGTACTTGAGCATAAAAAAATTGCCTGGCGGCTTGGCTTGAGTTATAAATTCATTAATCATGTAGTAGAGGATAAAATCAAAACATATTACTATTATGCTTATGGAAACGGGACTACAAGTCAAACGCAGCTAATCCAGGTTAAAGAAACCCTTGACTTAAAAAGCCGCTCAAACAGTTTAGGTATGATGAACGAATTATCCTACACGCTAAAACAAAATGAAAAAACAGCCCATGAATTCGGTTTAATCAATGAATTCTATTTTTTAGAGTTTTTTAAATCCGCCTATTATTATGATAACTCAGAAAAAGAATTTGACCGAATAGAGGTTTCAATAAAGCCCTTGACAAACAAATTAAGAAGTCCCTTTTTATTTTCCTCCACTAATTTGTCGGTGTTTTATCGCATTGAAAAACACCAAGACGATCATACCCTTGCTTTGAGGTTGAATGCAGGCACCAATCTCTATTCCGACTGGGACCAATTCCGCCAGTATGCCTGGTTTGGTGTCGGGCTTGAGATCGGTTTTGGAGACACGAACAAATAGAACAATCCGCTGAATCTGTGAATTTTATGTTATTTCTCTCCGGACTTTGACAAATAGTCGCTATCTTGGAGCATCAAAATCCTGCTTATGAAAACGCTGTCGCTTTGTGCCGCCCTGTTTAGCTTTTTTGTTTTTTATGCCCAGCAAACCTGCATCAATTACACGGATAGCCGTGCGATGACGGATGCGGTCATTGTGGGTGATTACATTTACATTACCAGTGCCGGCGGCTTGCTTCAATACAATAAAACGAACGGCGAAAAGTCCTTTTTGAACCGGGGAAATTCAGGGCTTTCGAGCAATAAGCTGACCGGTATCGCCAAAGATGCAAACGACCATTTGTGGATCGCTTCACAGTCGCGCCTGAATTATTTCGACGGAACGGACTGGACCTGGTATGATGTCAACAATTCCGACCTGAATTCGGACTACATTTATTCGGTTTTCGTGGACCGCGACAACAAGCTTTGGGCGGGCACCGACCACATCTTCCAGTTTGACGGCTCCACCTGGACGGAATACGGCCCGGCACAAACGGGACAAAGCAGCTATATGGTTTTAGACATGGCGCAGGATACCAGCGGACACATGTGGTTTGGCACCGATCTGGGGCTGTTGAAATTCGACGGATCGACCTGGACTTCTTATACGAATTTCGGGGGCGCAGTGAATTGCCTGTTATTCGATAAACGCGGCACGCTCTGGGTTGGCTCGAACCAGGGACTTTACAAACGGAACGACAATGGCACCTGGTGGCCTTACAACCAAAACAACACGTCTGAATTGCTGAATAATTCGATCCTCGAACTGGCCGTGGATACGAACAACATCCTGCATGTGGGCACGGACAACGGGCTGAACAAGGTAAAAGACGGTTTCTGGTACCGTTATTCGACCTATTTCGGCGGACTCTATCCCGCCAACCATATCGAATGCATGGTGGCCGACAATGACGGTTATACCTGGGTGATGCCCACGGATTATATCATTAAAAATAAGGGTTTGGGCTACATGAATTTCCGCACGACCAATTCCGATATCATCAACAACCAGGTGAGCTGCCTGAGCGTCAATCCGCAGAACGGGAACCTGGTTTACGGAACAAGCGGTTATGGCGGAGGCCAAAAATCAGGGGACGTGTGGACGGATTATACAGTGGCGAATGCTTCTTTGCCAAACAACAGCGTGAAAGACGTTTCCATCGGGCCGGATGGCAGCTACTGGTATGCCACGGATAACGGCGTTTCGCGTTTTGACGGTACGAACTGGACCTTTTATGACACCGGTAACGGGCTGGCAAACAACACTACCTTCCAGATTCATTGCAATTCGGTCAATGGCAAGGTCTATGTTTCTACCTACACGGCCCTTTCTGAATTTGACGGTACGAACTGGACGACTTACACCACTTCGAATTCTTCCCTGAGCTCCAACGTCGTTTACGGCATGACGAACGATGCTTCCGGGAATATGTACTTTGGCACTTTCGGGCAGTTTTGCAAGTTCGACGGCAGCAGCTGGACGGTTTACAATACGGCAAATTCGAATTTCCCGAACGATGGCGCGAAGGACATGCAGGTCGATTCGCAGGGAAACCTCTGGATTACGATGCTGAACTCGGGACTGGTGAAATTCAACGGAACAAGCTGTACGGTTTACAATACCGGCAACTCGAACCTTTCGCACAATTCCCTCGGGAGGTTTGCCATCGACACCAACGATTATCTCTTTCTTGTTGTTAATTCACTGAACCAGGGCATCCGGAAATTCGACGGACAGACCTTTACGAACCCTTCCAGCGGGATTTCGAGCATGGCGGTGAATGACGTCAGTGTGGACCCCGCTACGAATGTTGTGTGGTACGCTACGCAGGTCGGCATCAGCAAATATGATCCGCCATTGATCCAAGCCGATCAGAATACTTCGAATTCGGGCTTGTGGGACAATTTTGTGTATGACGTGGATATTGATACCAACAGCGGGAAAACCTGGTTTGCGACCCGCAACGGGATCAGCAGTTTTGACGGTGAAAACTGGGAACAATTCACCAACGATAACAGCGATATTGTTACCGATTGGATCGAAGCGGTCAAAGCAGACCTGGACGGCACCGTTTATGCCGGAAGTTTCTACGGCATGTCGGTCCTGGAAGGGACAACAATCACCAATTTCCCGCAAATTACTTTTGTCAAGGATATTGATGTGGACGTAAACAACGTCAAATGGATCACTAGCTATGGCCATGGCCTGATCAAATTCACCAACGATGTGGATGCCACTTTTACGGAAGAAAATTCGGGCAACCCGGACAATTTGCTCACCTGCCTGGAAATCGACCCGAACACCGGCGAGCTCTGGCTCGGGACGAACATGGAAGGCGTGGCGGTATTTGACGGCGTTTCGGGCTGGACCTATTACCCCGAGCTTTACCTCGGAAATTACCCGTATTATACGATTTATGACATTGAAACGGATCACAACGGCGTGAAATGGATCGGTTCGCAGCATGGCTTGGCGCGCTTTGACGGAACGACCTGGACGGGCTACAGTATGAATAATACGCCGGGCTTCCTGAGCAATGTGGTCACTTCCCTGGAAGTGGGGCCGGATAACCTCCTGTATGTTGGAACGACCGGCGGTCTGATGACGTTTGACGGCACCAACTGGAGACACAATACCCTCGAAAATTCGCAGCTGATCCACAATTATTGCACAGACATGGAGATCGATCCCTACGGAAATCTCTGGTATGCAGGATCCAATGATTTACACGGAGCTGCGGGCGTGTCGATTTTCAACCCGAACGGCCTGGCGCTCCCGCCAAGAACTGATTTCACGGCCAGTTCCACTCAAATTATTGTGGGCGAAACCCTTGATTTTACCGATCTCACGACAAACAACCCGACACAATGGAACTGGACCTTTACCGGGGCGGATCTCAGCACTTCAACCACACAGCATCCAAGCGGGATTACGTATTCCAACCCGGGCTGCTTCGCCGTGAAACTCGTTGCCCGTAACAACAGCGGATCGGATTCTATTACCAAAACCTGCTACATTCATGTGGTGGACTCCCTTCCCGAAGCGGATTTCATCGCGGATCAAACGACGATTTACACCGGGAACAGTGTGCAGTTCACCAACCTCTCGACCCACAATCCCACGAGCCAAAGCTGGGCTTTTTCCGGGGGAACACCGGCTTCGTCCACGCAAATCAGCCCTTCGGTCACTTACCTTACGGCCGGCTGTTACGATGTGACGCTCACCGTAACGAATTCGGGGGGCAGCGACACGGAGACCAAAAGCTGTTACATCACGGTCGTTGACTCAATCCCGGATGCGGATTTCATAGCTGACCAGCTCGTTGTTAACGTAAACGAAGCGGTAATTTTCACGGACCTTTCGACCAATAACCCGACGAGCCGCAGCTGGAGCTTCACCGGCGGAAACCCGAGCACATCCGTTCAGGCGGTACAGAGTGTCAGTTACGATACCCCGGGCTGTTACGACGTGAGCCTGACGGTAAGCAATACCAGCGGAAGCGATACGGAAACAAAAATATGCTACATCACCGTGAACGAAGAAATTAATTCATTGCAGGAAAACCAGGCCGGCAAGCTTCGTGTTTCACCGAATCCTTTCGTTCATTCGTTCTCCGTCGAAGTACCCGAAGGACCGGACAAAGTAACTTTCGTGATTTTCAATAGCCTGGGGGAAGAGCTTTCCCGCAGCGAGCTCACTCAAAAGTCGCAGGTGATTTCTGCGGGTGAATTGGCTACAGGCGTTTACATCTACCATATTTTTGACGGCGCAGCACTTATTCAAAACGGTAAGCTGGTGAAGGTGGATTGATTTTAATGTGTTTTCTTTTCCCGCAGATGTGCGCAGGTTTTTTGGCGCGGATTAAGTTAGAAGTTGGAACGCAAAGATCTGGTAACGCAAAGGCTGCAAAGGTTACGCAAAAGACGCAAAGTAAACTTTTCACAACCCAGCGTTTGTTCTATACTCCAAAAACATCCGTGTTGTCTGCGTGACCTGCCTGCCGGTAGGCTGGTCCGTAGGACAATTTCCCCGCTAACTTGCTGGAATTCTGAATAAATTTATTGCAAAGCTATGATTTTAAACTATTTTTTTATTACTTCGTAAAAATTACGCTCGTCGCCGAAAACCATCCTTTTAATACATGAAACAGGTTTTTACACTACTATACTTCATACTCTACACGACCGGTATGAGCCCCTGCTTTGCCCAGCAAAACTATGTGCATCAGAAGCAGGCGCAGTATAATACAAAACACCCGGGCAATGGGCTTTTCAATTAAACGGTAATTCTAAAAACCACCAGCGGCTTCCGGCACTGGAAAGCGATTACGAGGTCTTTGCCTGGTATCCCAATTGGGATAAAAATTATTATAAGTCCATGAATTTTGTTGTACAACGTGCCAGGCTTCGTGGGCCAGGTGTTTTTCCTGGATGGGATGGGCCGGAACCCGGTTGGCTCGTTCCTGCAGCTGGGCTACATTCCGTACCTGGGCGCTCCGGTTTGCTTTGGCTTGGATCGTTGGTAACCAAAGCTAAGCTTTATTCTCCAATAAACCAAGCTTTTAGGTGATAAATCCCGGATGAATCATTCTTCATTCATCGCTCATCATTTCCCCTTAAGGTTTTTCCAGGATTCCCTCCCCTTTTTCCTTGAGCAAGCGCTCCGCTTCGGCCAGGGTGATCCGTTCACCGTTGTAATAAGCCGTTACAAAAGCGTCGGTGATTCCTTTTTGTACCGCCGAATTTTTGGCCGGGATGGCGGCTTCGACGGATTGGAAGATACCGGTTGAGTAACGGATCATGCCATCGGCAAGCAGTTTGGACACCACATTTTCGACATATTTCAACTGTTTGGCAGTTGCCGGCTTGCGGTAAGCCCCGATCTGAACCGTATAGAATAATCCAAGCTTAGTTTCAACAGCGACGGCATTGACTGCACCGACAGCTTTATTGTAATCCGTTTTGGCATCGGATGCTATTTTATGATCCGTTTTTACATCGGTCTTACTATCTGTTTTTACCGGGTTTTTCACGTCGGTTTTCACCGGTACTTTGCTATCTGTTTTGATCGCATTACCGGAGGCGATTTCGACCTGCTGATCGAGTTTCGGATCAGGAACACACTGGCCGCTGGCCTGCAGTTTACGGGCTTTGGCCAGGGAAATGCGTTTTCCGTCACAGTAAGCAACGATAAAGGCATCGCGGTAACCCAGGCTGCGGATGGATTTCCGGGCCTGTGAAGCAGTACCGATACTACCGAAATAACCGGTAATGTAACGCGTAATACCCTCTTTGATCGGTTCACCCGTTACCGGAGTAAACTCGGCGTACATCTTGGATTTGAGCGGCTTGCGGAAAGCTCCTACCTGGACACGGTAAATCAGTCCCATTGGCATTTCCTCCCCTACCTTGATCCGCTCTTCGGCCGCTGATTCCTGCGGAACGTCCAGGATTTTGAACGGAACATTATCTGCAATAAGGTTATTTTCAGGCGTTTTTTCTTCCACCGGCACGTAGTTCGCTTCCACTCCGTCGCGGAACAGGGATTCGAGTTTCGCCAGGTTTTCTTCTTTTTTGCTCAGGTCCATGTATACCTGCTGTGCAGCATCCTGTTTCTTTTCAGCTTCTTCGTAAGTACGCGTTGCTTCCAATACCTCAATGAGCGCTTTTTTCACACGCTGCTGGTTTTCGGCAGCCGGGTTTTTAGCCTGTTCGGCAACTGCCTCCGCATAACGGCTTTTAGCGTCCTCCATGGCTTTGTAAGCCGCGCTTGTTGTTTTCACCGCCTGATCGGCATTTTCATACGCCGTTTTTAATTCCGCATAATTGGCCGCGGCGCTGAGCTGTTTTTTCTCTTCTTCGCTGTAAGCCGCTTTCGGACGAGCAGCTACATTATTCTTCGCTTCTTCGGCCTGGCGGTTTTTGAGCTCACTTTCGATGTTTTTGTTTTCGTCTTTGAGCAGCTCCATGCGTTTTTCATTCGTTACAATGCGCTTCGCCAGCAAGGCCTTGTCATCTGATTTGGCTTCTTTCATTGCAGTCTTGTCCGCTTCGATCTGGTTTTTCAAAGCTTCCGACTCTTCTTTGACTGCTATTTTGCGTTTTTCCAGGGAGCTTTTGCTTTCCAAAGACAAGCCGCCGGCTTTCGGATCAATGGATTGCAATTGCGCGGCATCACCCGTCATTTGCTTCGAATAGGCAACATCTTCATAGATAGCCGCATTTTCAGCCTGTAAGGTCTTGATCTCTTCAATCAACTCCGCTTTTTTGTTTTCTTTTTTGGTTTTGGCAAGTTCTTTCTGCAAGGCGGCAATGCGCTGGTCGTTCTGCGCTGCTGTTCCTAAAGCCAGGGAATCATTCTGCACTACCGGCTGGTCGCTTTTGGAAACAGTTCCTTTTGTGGCAGGCATAAAGCTCAGTAATTTTGCCTGGTTCCCGTTTTGTTCACCGAGGATTTCCATTTGTTTCTGCTGGTTTTGAGCCAATTCGGCATTCAGCGTTTTCTGATCGGCTTTGGACAGTTTCGGATCGCTGAGCTGTGTTTTCAACTCCGTTTCGCGGCCGGCAAGCGTATTCAGCTCCGCAGCTTTAGAATCACTTTTTACAGTATTGTTATCCGCTTTGGCATCCGTTTTATTGTCAGTCTTAGCAGTTTCCGGGTTCGTTTGTGCGTTGTTGTCCGTTTTGGCCAGTTCCGGGTTTTTCACCTTGTTCACACGCTCCTTGGAATCATCCACCAACTCGTTTAAGACCTGGTTTTCGGACTGTAAACCCAGATTTTCAAGCGAAGCCATGCGCTTTTCATTGGCTGCGATCCGTTTCTGCAGGTTTTCCTGGAGTTTTTCTTCCCGTGCCACGCTCTGATCAGGGCTCAGCGCAGTAATTTCTTTCTGGTACGTTTTATCCGAAGCAGCGATCAGCTGTTCCTTTTTGATGTCTTCTTTTAATTCACTGACAACAATTTGCTTCGATTCGTTTTCCCGGTTTTCGCTGTCCTGCTTCAAGGCCGTCAGGCGCTCTTTCCTGCCCAAAGCAGCCGTATCCGCCGGATTTTTAGCCAACTGGGCTTCCACCTTCGTCAATTCCGTTGTAATGCCCTTTTGCAGCTTATTCTCTTCGATTACCAGCTTGTCATTTTTCGTTTTCTGGTCGTAAGCCGGGTTATTTTTAATGCCTGTAGTTGTTTTTTCGTAAGTCGGGCTTACTGTTTTTATTGCTTCTAAGTCAGCCGGTGTAGCTGCCGTAAGCGCCTGATTATTGGTTTTATTATCAGCCAGGTTATTTTCCGGCGTGGTGTTATCGGTTTTAACATCCGATTTGTTGTCGGTCACATTATTCGGATTTTTAGTGTCAACCTTCCCGTTTTCCGGGTTCTTGTTATCGGTTTTATTATCCGTTAAGTTGTTCTCCGGGGTTTTATTGTCCGTTTTTACATCCGATTTGTTGTCGGTGACGTTATTCGGATTTTTAGTGTCAACCTTCCCGTTCTCCGGGTTCTTGTTGTCCGTTTTATTATCCGTTAAATTATTCTCGGGGTTCTTGTTGTCCGTTTTAACATCCGATTTGTTGTCGGTGACGTTATTCGGATTTTTAGTGTCAACCT
>CBINGV010000150.1:0-8957 GCA_966250255.1 uncultured Flavobacteriales bacterium
GCTACTTCAATGGTAACACGTCCTTTTTCGGTAAATTTGAGGGCATTGGACAAGAGGTTTTTCAAAATCTGCCTCAAGCGCTGAAGATCGGTATAAACGACTTCCGGCAGCCCGGGATCGAGCTTGCTGTTGAGCTCCAGTCCCTTTTGCTCGGCCTGATGCCTGAAATCGCGCAACATTTCATCAGTAAAATTCCGGAGTGAAATCCGCTCGACGTTCAGGGACATTTTCCCGGCCTCGATCTTCGACAGGTCGAGTACTTCATTGATCAGCGCCAGCAGGTCCTGGCCGCTTTTGTAAATAATTTCGGCGCTTTCCACCTGGTCGTGGTTGAGGTTCATTTTTTTATTTTCCGCCAAATCTTTGGAAAGGATGAGCAAGCTGTTCAAAGGCGTGCGCAGCTCATGCGACATGTTTGCCAGGAACTCCGATTTGTACTTGGTACTGATTTCCAATTGTTTTGTTTTCTGTTCGATGTCGCTCCTGGCGGCTTCCACTTCTTTGTTTTTCAGTTCAAGCGCCTGGGTTTGTTCTTCCAGCTCTTCGTTGGTCATTTGGAGCTCTTCCTGCTGCTGGCGGAGGTTTTGGGTCTGTTCTTCCAGTTCCTCGTTCATTTGCTTCAGTTCTTCCTGCTGGGTTTGCAGCTCTTCCGACTGGCGCTGTGTTTCTTCCAGCAATTCCTGCAGGCGGACCCTCGACTGCGCGGAGTTGATGCCGATCCCGATGTTTTCGGAAACGAGCTCGAGCAGGTCCATGTCTATCTCTGAAAATTCATTCAGAGAGCCAAGCTCGATCACTCCTTTCAGCTTCCCGGCATAGAGGAAAGGAAAGACGAGGATATTTTTTGATTTGGTGCTTCCCAAACTCGACTGGATTTTCAGGTAATCGTCCGGGATATCACGCAGCAGCACCGCTTTTTTCACAAGGGCAACCTGGCCGGTGATCCCCTCCCCGATTTTGAGGTTGGAATTGGAACTCTTTGCTTCAAAGGCATAGCTCCCGATGAGCTGAAGCTCATCTCCTTCCGCTACATAAATTGTACCTACCTGTGCGTCCAGGTAAGACGCCAGTTTGGTAATAATATCCTGCCCCAGCTGGCTCACTCCTTTTTCGCCCTGCAATTCATCATTTACTTCGGTATTCCCGGTGAGCAGCCAGTTCTTCCTGTTGGTTTCCTCCTCCGCTTTTTTCAGCGCCTTCAGGTTGGCGGTGATCATCAGGTAAACAATAATCAGCACAGTAACAATAACCACCAGCAAGGAAATGAAAACCAGGTTGAAGTTTCGCATATCTTCCTCATTGGATGTTTTTCTTTCGCCAAGCAGCTTATTTTCGATTCCCTGCGCACTGCCAATCGCCGTTCTTATTTCATCGTGGATGCGCTTGCCTTCTCCGCTTACAGCCAGCTGAACGGCTTTATCGAAGTCCGTTCTCCGTAAATCGATCAGCTGATCCAGGTAGGCTGAATGCTGCGCAATCTTGATCTCAATTTCATCGATGTTTTTTTGTTGTACCGGGTTATCAATCGTCAGCTTTTTCAGTTCCCTGAGGTGAGTAGCCAGCCTTGATTTTGAATCCAGGTAAGGTTCCAGGAAATCCTCGTTCCCCGTAATGGTAAAACCTCTCGCACCTGTTTCTGCATCTACTGAAGCCAGCATTACCTGGTCAAATTCATACAATACCTGGTGGGTATGCGTTACCCAAACACTGGAATCAAGCACTTTTTCACTGTTCCTGAAAGAAAAAACCGCAACACCGATCAGCACCAGGGCGCAAGCGATGAAGCCGGTTAATATTTTTCTGCTAAGTGTCATTTTCATAGATTCAATTTATGTTAATTATTGGTGTTTTTTATTTTTCCAGCTGAATTAATAATTCAACGATATTTTCCAGGGATAAAACATGATCGGGCTGTTTCAACGCCATGGCCGCCGCCGGCATATAATGGGCTTCAGCCGTTGCAGGGTCCTGGACAATTGTCAGGCCCCCCCATTCTTTAATGTATGCCAGTCCCTTCGCTCCGTCGTTGTTGGCTCCCGTAAGGACAATCCCGATCAGTTTATCGCGGTAGGCTTCGGCGGCCGATTCAAACAGGACATCGATGGAAGGCCGGGCAAAATTCACCCGTTCATCAATCGTCAGCGAAAAGGTCCTGTTCTTTTCAATCAGCAAATGATAATTGGCCGGGGCCAGGTATATGGACTTATTTTCAATCACTTCTTTCTCATCGGCTTCCCGGATGTTCAGGCGCTCTTTATCTTTTAAGAGACTGATCCATTCGTTTTCTGAGCGCGCTCCCAGGTGCTGCACGATGATCATGGGAATACGGAAACCTGAAGGAAGGCCGGAAAACAGGAACTTCAGTGCGTTCAAGCCGCCGGTAGAAACCCCGATCACAATCGCTTCATACTGTTTCATTGCCATACCCGGTTCTTTTTAAAAATCCGCTGTTTTTTATCCAGGTCGGTATAATATTTATAAACTTCCGAAAAACGCAGGCCTTCCTTGGAACCAAGGCACAAAATGCCACCTGCGATCAGGCTGTTGTAAAACAGCTGCTGGACTTTGTTTTGCAAGTCCCGTTCAAAATAAATCAACACATTCCTGCACAGGATCAAATGAACTTCGGCAAAAACACTGTCGGTAACCAGGTTATGATTGGCCCATACGATGTTTTTTTTCAGGTTTTGGTTCATGATCACGTTGTCGTAATGCGAAGTATAATAATCCGAAAAGGAGCCTTTCCCCCCTGACAGTTGATAGTTGAGCGTATATTCCTTGATGCGTTCGATGGAAAAAATCCCTTCTTTGGCCTGGTTTAGTGCCCGCTGGTTGAAATCCGTCGCATAGATCGTTGTCCGTTCACTAAGCCCTTCCCCCTCCAGCAAAATCGCCATGGAATAAGCTTCTTCGCCCGTAGCGCAGCCGGCATGCCATACTTTGATGAAAGGATAGGTCTTGAGAATTGGGATGACATTTTCCCGCAGCGATTTGTAAAAAGCGGGATCACGGAACATTTCAGTCACGGTAATGGATAAATCCTGCAAAAACCGGGCGGCAAAGAGCTCGTCCCGGAGAATCCGGGCTTCCATCTGGGCCAGCTCCGTAAAACCGGACAAGGTCATCCGGTTCATGATCCTGCGTTTGATGTGGGCCGGAGAATATTCCCTGAAATCATACCCATAGGTGCGGTAAACCGCATCTAACAGTGTTGAGATCTCAAGTTCCGATAAGTTTTTATTCATGTGCCCGAATTGTCGTTTGATTATTTCCCGGGGATAACATCCTTAGGGAGCATAAAAATCGCTCTGCCGATACCCGAGGGCATACGGAGAGGCGTGCGCACACGACGGAGGATGAATTCAATATCTTTGGCGGGGAAAGATTCCCGGACGGAGTTCATAAGGCGGCTCTGCGGGAACTTATTCCCGGCATTTGCATCTTTCATAGTTGGTTATTTTGTAATAGAGTACAGCGTGCCCATACAAAACGGGCGGTCAGTATAGCAAATATATGAAAAAAAGGACTCCCGCCAAAAAAAAGCAGCATTTTTGCTACCAAAATTGTTTTAGCTGATCTCTTGCCCGAATTGAAGCAGGTAACCGTTGTTGTCGTAAATGGCAAATTCACGCATCTGCCATTCAAAATTATTGATTTCGTAGCACACCTTCACCTTTTCTTTCAGGGTTTCCCAAAGCTTGTCGACTTCGTTCGTCGTGAAATAAAACGAGCCGGTGAACTGCGGTTTTTCGAAAGCACTATGTGCATTGGGTTTGGCCAGCATGATTTCCACCTCGTCTTTATGCAGCGCGGCCCAACCCCAGTTTTCGTCGCGTTCGCCGCAGGTAAAGCCCAGGATTTGGGTATAAAATGCAATTGTTTCGTCCAGCTTTTCCGTCCAAAGCATGGGAGTGAGGGAAGTGAATTTCATGGCAATGATGAATGATAAATATTGAATGATGAATTTAGGGATTTTTTTCGGAAAGTCGGATCATTTGATATATTTCGCAAGCCATTCCGCTTTAATATCATGGATCATTTCCCCGGTTTTGTTGTAAAAATCCAGCAGCATCTGGCCGGTTTCACCAACATAAGTGCTATCCGTCAGTTCAGCAATAACTGCCATTTGCACGAGGTTCAGGTCTTCCAGCAAGCCCACCTGGAAAAGCCCGTCTTTTTCACTTCCGGCGAGAATGGCCAGTGCATGCTCAAACCCCGGACTTGCCGGCTCCAGGATAATTTCGGCGGCCAACAGGCTGAGCACACTAAAACTATGCACGGTTTTCTTCGGAATGTGGATGCTTTCACCGGCTGTAACGATGAACTGTTTATCGTCCAGGCTTACCAGCATTTCTCCGCCTGAAACATGAAAAATTTCGTCAAATTCCGTATGATAATGCGGCTGGACCGAAGACCCGGTATGAAAAAAGCAACGGATCACTGTTCGTGTTCCGCCGTTGCTTTCGCCGCTTTCGATGATATGTGGCACTTTGACTGACATGCATTCACAAAGGTAACCCAATGGGTACGTGGAAGCCTTGCGGATTTTTGCCTAGTTTTTACAGATTTTTGGTCTGTTT
Organism: uncultured Flavobacteriales bacterium; assembly: GCA_966250255.1. GTDB lineage: Bacteria > Bacteroidota > Bacteroidia > Flavobacteriales_D > Crocinitomicaceae > M2408. The sequence goes on from CBINGV010000150.1 coordinate 4,581, forward strand.
TTTTAGGACGCAAAGTTCGCGAAGGCTACGCAGAGGATGCAAAGAAAAAAAAGTGCTACGAGGAAGCTATTATTCCGCCCATTTCGGGCCGGTTGCAAGGATTTGATGGTATACCGGGCAACTTTCGTCATGCGCCCCGGGCAAAAAACCCGTGCTCATCAGGAATTCGTTGACAATTTCCCCGCCGGTAAATTTGAAGGTCTTTTTGAAGAGCTTCACCCATTCGTCTTTGCTTTTCGGATGGTTTGATTCAAGCCAGGCATAAAACGATCCATGTTCTTTTTGCAGCTGAAGAATACTTTTCGCGTTTTCAATCGCCGCATTTACCTTGAGCCGGTTCCGGATAATGGAGGCGTCACCGAGCAGGCGCTCCCGCTCTTTTTCGCCATAGTCGGCTACTTTAGCTATGTCGAAATTATCAAAAGCCAGCCGGAAAGCTTTTTCTTTTTTGAGGATGGTTTCCCAGCTGAGGCCCGCCTGGTTGATTTCCATTACCAAACGACAGAAAAGCTCGTTGTCATCCGGCAAGGGAAAACCGTAAAGTTTATCGTGGTAATTCCCGTGGAGCTCGCGGCGTTCACCGGTCATGTTAAGAATGGCTTTGCAATAGGACATGTTTGTGGGTTAATGTGCTAATATGTTAATGTACTAATATGTTAATGTGCTAATATGTTAATTAGTTAATGTGCTAATTAGTTTAGGAGTTGAGTTTGATTTTCCGAATGCCTAAAATTAAGAAAATTTATCTTGTACGATCAATAGTATTCCGCTTCTTCAAGCGGCTTGTAGTTTTTATAGCGGATGAAGCCGGCTTTGTTGCTTTTGTCTTCCAGGATAATTTTTGCCTTTCCTTTCGGATCGTATTCCGTAACGGTCAGGCCATCCATTAAATCAACCTGGGCAAAGGGCCGCAAACTGTCGCCTGCGATTTTGAGAAAGACGGTCGAACAGCCTCCATAGACCAAAAAAGCGTCCAGGCAGTTCAATTGTTTGTTGTAACGCAGGTTCGGATAGCTCGATGAATTTTTAACCAAGATCAAGTGGTCCGTTTTCCGGTCGTAAAGCAATAAGGTCCGGATTTCATTCGCACCGCGGGCTGCAACAGCAGAAACAAAGGTCAGGTCCTTCAGCCCGTCGTTGTTGTAATCGCTTAATTGTGGATCACAGGCCAGCACGCCGTCTTTGAGGATTGTAAATTCATCCTGCAACTTCCAGGCTTTGGTTTTCCCTGTGAAAAAACGGATTTGCACATAATCGCTATCCTGGCTGCTGTATTTGGACAATTCAATTTTATGGCTTCCCTTTCGCCCGATATGCAGGCTATCGGCAAAAAATTCCTGCAAAACGGGAGGAATGACTTCCGTACTTTCCACTTTGGGAATTGTTTCATACATGCCGTAGTTGGCTGCCAAATCCCCCGGTTTTTGCCTGGTATCGTTCGCACAGGAAAGCAGGAGAACCGCTATGATCAGGACTGCGTACTTCATTTCACCGATCGGGAAACGCGGGTTTTAAGCTCCGAAAAACGCGCTGACAGGCGGGACTCAAGATCCAGTTCCAGAATTGATGGCGCCGCCTTCCCTTTTTTGTAGTCCCTGTAAAAAACCGACCAGGAGGCCGGGTACAAGATCCCGGAAAGCAAAAAGAGCATGCAGAAAACACTGCGGTTGCCGTTACCAAACAAATAGGCCTGCATGCGGATCTCATCCCCAGAGCTCATGCCGTAGCCCAGCAGCAAATGCTTCAGGTCGTGGCTTTCAAAATAAGGGATCAGTTTCAGGCCTTTTTGATCCAGCATTTCCGCCAGGCGATATCCCACCGAATCTTGCGGCAGGCTTCGCATAAAAGCCAGTTTCTGTTCAAAATATTTTGGTTTGACCCAGCGTTGAAGCGGTTTGATCACCAAACGGATTTTCAGTTGCTCCACCAGCCAGTCGGCAAGAAGCGTAGTGCGGGAAATTTTTCCGGGGAGGCTGATTGCAATCATTTTTTGCTTTTTTTCCAGTGATACAAGCTTTCTCTTTTTTCCAGGTCAAGGTCTTCGAAACGAAAAGCGGTGATGTCTTCGTTCCGGTAAACCACGCTCCCCTCCTCTTCACCCAGCCGGCCAACCAATTTGCTAACGAATTCGCTTTCGCCCACATGGAGTACAAAACCATTGAAATAATCGGAGCCGCTGATTTCGAAGCTGACTATTTTCCCGCTGCCTTCGATTTGTTTGAGGATACCTGTCTGCCAGTCTTCATCATCCGGCAAACGGAGGCCTTTTCCGCCGGCATGAGGACTTTTCAGGTCGACCATGTATTGCAAGGCCCGGGAATAATCGTCTTCCATATCCACGCTCTGCACGTTACCCGCCTGGATAATGGCAATCCCGTCATCCAGCCCGTATTTGGTATAATGCTTCAATTGGATCAGGGTATCGTTATAATCGAGTATATACCCGCACCAAAAGCTCTCGTCACCATATTCCCAGATGCTGATCAGCTCTTTGTTTTGTTTTGATTTTTCGTAAATCTGCGCTAAAATGCTCATGTGTTTTTTAATAGTGGTTACTTATTTTCAGAAAAACGGTCGTGTTTAGCCTGGCTGTTGATCTGTTTTTCAAATATACTGATTATAATCATATTTAACAAAAAAGGGAGCCCGAGCTCCCTTCAAATTTATTTCGACAATCAGTTATTTTTTCCGCTGGTAAATTACAACCATTAAAGAACTGTCTTCGATGTCTTTATTTTTAAATGAAATGAATTTTTTCCTGAATGCTAGCATTAAATTTTTAGGACTCAACAGAAATGCCTTGTATTTTTTATATTTCTCCTGGCCTGTTTTTTTAGGTAAACTGGAAAGCAACTGATTATTAAATGGACGGAAATTTATGGTATTCATTAAATAATTCAGGGTTTTCCTGGAGTAATAGTATAAATGGTCAATATTCCAATAGCTCCAATTCTCCTTTAACGCCACATAATCTGACGAATCAATATTGCTGGTTTCGATAATAAAATAACCTTCAGGAGCCAGGTATTTTTCCAGGTCAAGCAAGGTTTGTTTTGGGTCTTCCAAATGCTCAATCACATCCCACAGCGAAATGACATCAAAAAGTCCCTCCACTTTATCAAGGGAATCCAACAGGTTCAAATCAAAATTTTCTTTCGCTACACGAATTGCTGCCACTGAAAGTTCTATTCCTACAGCATCCCATCCATGGTCCGCAGCCGTTTTAACGAAATGTCCCTGACCGGCGCCGAAATCCAGAACTCTTTTGCGGTTTACAGGTAATTCTTTTATCGTATCAAAGCGAACTTTGTTTCGTCTGAATATCTGGTCATGATTCCGGTAATACTCATGCTCTTCAAAACCTTCCGCATTAGAATAAGCTTTTTCAAAATATTCAAGCCCCAGGCTTTTATCCGGACGAGGATTCAGGTATACCAGATCACAATCGGAACATTTAACAACTGAAAGAAGTTCATTGGAGTACAAACAGGTCACTTTTGAAAGAGCGACGTAATTACTACTGCCACAATTATTGCAATTTATCATCACTGTATTTTAATCGTCAATGATCAGCGAGCTTTCACTGAAGCGGCAAAGGTAAGTATTTTCTCACTCCGATCAAAAACCGATTTATGTGTAATTTCTTTAATTTTTAATCACTTGTTCCCGTGTTCCGTCACTGTAAATAAAAATCAATGGGGTATTTTCCTTAAAGTTTGTTTCACGCCCCAAGAAGTCTACAATTTTCACCAGCTCTTTTTTACTTTTACCGGATACAAGCTCTTCCATTTCAGCCAGTGAGCATCCATTAATGGAATAATCATCCAGGTAACCATACTGGCTTGTGCTACTGTTTCCATTGCAATTTGCAATATACAAATGATTCATATCTTCCAGTTCCGGAATTGTAAAGGTTGTAGTACGAAGCAAGTTCGTAAAGTTCATATCGCTATAAACACTCAGAATGGCTGTGACATCTCCTTCAATCTCCAAGCGGATCCAATACGTCTGGTTACTTTGCAAGTTAAATGTAGGAGACATCGGTTGAATCGTTTCCGAATTGTAATCCAACCCGTCTTTACCAAAAAGGCGAACTTGTGTTCCCAAAATTTCAACTGCTAAAAAGTCTATGTCCTGAACCGCACCGGCTGTATTGCCGCTTGCATTCTGTCTCCAGGGATGTTTATTTGCTCCAGTCAATTCATGTGGAGTTAATACAAGTGGAAAAAAAGTGTTTGAATTATTTTCCGTAGGTGTAATTGCGAAAGAAACACATTAATCATCCACTAAAGAAGAAGCTAATTGTTTATGAAAAATACTTAATTCTGTACTGTTAATCAACGCATAGCTAATACGTTCGTTAACTCCATCGTAGCT
>CBINGV010000151.1:0-8767 GCA_966250255.1 uncultured Flavobacteriales bacterium
GGAAAAAGCAAAGCGCTCAACGCAGAAGAACTGGACTACATCCGGAAGTTTGAGATCGAATTCCTGGCCTTTGCCGCCCGGGGAGGCTGCACCACTTCAGACACCTACATTTTCTTATTCAAGGGCCAGGTGATCGGGAAATTTGACGACACCTGCGACTGGCATGGAGCCTATTACCTGAAAAAGAAGCTTTTCGGAACCGAATAGATCCTCTCACTCTTCATTCCCGGCTTGTGCAAAAAGCAAATCAGCTTATTCTGAACTTACGGGTAGTGTATAGATACTGTACGGATAGTGTATGGATACTGTATGGATAGTGTATGAAAGCATATTGTTAAATAGAACGCAGCTCCTGCTATTTTTTTGCTTCCCCCCTCGCCAAAAACGAAAATACCCTACAGAAAACAACAGGAGTATAAATACCTGATTTCGTAGGGGTTTACCCGTGTTTTTGGCAGCAAATCCGCGTTTTGTTTTGAATTGACAAACATAATTGTAAGCTTTGGTTTGAACTAAAAAACTATTTATTATGAAAAAGGTAATATTCTCAATTTGTCTAATATTTAATTATTTCTTTAATACAGCACAAATTGACGACCAAACAAAACTATCTAATAACGAGGTGATTAAAGTCAGTTATTCAGTCGAAGAAAATATCAAAACTCTTGAAAAAGAAATCATTGAATTAAAAGGATTAACAACATCATTATCAAATAAAACGGACAGTAACTCAAAGACTCAATTAGCTCAAAAACAAAAAGAAGTCAGAGAAAATGCTATAAAAACAGCTGAAAATACTCAAGAGTTGATGGAAATTACAACGGACCTTGTTAACAATACTCTATCTACAGCGAATCTCTTTGCAAATGTAGCAAATGCAATGAGTATTCTTGATACTGTTGAGGCAGTAAAAATAGATCAAAATTGTATAAAATTAGAAAAACGATATAATCAAATATCAAATGTTTTATCTATAGGAGGGGCATTGATTTCATCAACTCTATTAATCCTAGACAAAGAGGATATAAAGACCCCCATACTTACGTTAAGCTTATCATCATTAGGATCAGTTATTTTTAAAGAGCTCTCAGAGAAAAAGGAATTAAAAAACACCTTAAACTATATCCATGATAAATCCACTCAAATTTCTATTCATTCATTTCTTCTTCTACGAATCAAATCTGTATCTAACTATATGATTGAATTAGAGCAATACAACAAACAATTAATTGTAAACTTAAAAGGTCAAAGTGCAAAAATTGGATTCCCCAAAACAGATTATTCAGGGGCTACTGAACAAACAACAGGAATTGATGGCATAAATGTTCGCAATAATTGGGAAGACATAAAAAAGCTGATTGACTTAGTTGATGATGTGCTTAGATTAATAAACCAAGTTGATTATCTATATAGCGTTGAGTTAAGTACTTTACAAAATGAAATTAAAAATCGTGCAGGCTTTAAAATTTATAATGAAACTGGTCGTCAAAGTTTAGAAAATCTTGTTATTAGCTCAGAAAACGCAAGAGAATCTTGGAAAAATGTAAGGTATTTTTACACTCAAATTGAAAACTCTCTTACCAAATTTAGAAATGGATCTAACGATATATATGAAAATGCTAAACCTAAGGTTGACTAAATGAGAGTCGATCATATAGATGTTTCTGAAAGTTGAAAAATCTCCCCATCACCACCAAACACAGCGGCAGGATCGGCGTAATATAGCGCTCCTCGTTCATGCGCTGCACGTAGGCCAGGTAAAAGAAGGATACGATAATCCCGATGGAAAGAATGAGGACTTCGTTGATCTCCCGCTTTTTGAAGAGGCGGAGCGGGTAGAAAAAACTGGCAAGATAAGTCAGGAAAAGCAGGAGGAAGCAGCCCCAGCGCAAGGCCTCGTTCCACCAAAGGCCGCGGAAATCCCCCTGGTGAATGCGGAGGTTGAGGTGGGAGCTGACGATCAGTTTTTGCAGGCTGTGGAAGGGCGTCAGCAGGTAATAATCGGCCTTGTTTTCGGAAACTAGTTGATTTCGGAGTGCACGAATGTCTTTTAAAAAAGTCTTTTCTCCCGGCAGCCAGCTGCGGATTTTTGCATCTTCGGTGTAATGGCTGCGGCGGTAAAATTCCAGCTGCTGGTAGCGTTTAAAAAGCGGTTTCACACTTTCCCGGTACTTTCCCGGTATCGAGTGGAGCACCTCTTCCAACTGGCGCGTGCTCGAATCGGTTGCCAGCATCCCAACTGCAATGTGAAAACGGTCGCCCTGGTGTTCCCAGATCCGGAACAGGTTCGTCATTTCCTCGTGCTGGGGTCGGTAAAGCGAATTGTTCGTTTCCGAATAAATCGGGTGAACCCCCATCCATTTCCCGGCGATGCCAATGGCGCGCAGGTTCCAGAGCAGGAAAGGCAGGAAGGCCAGCAAGCCGAATAAAGCCAGTTTACGGCGCTTTTTGAAGGCGTAAAAAGCAATAAAAAGCAGTACAAAAACCAGCAGCTGCGGCCGGATTAAGATCAAAAACCCACCGCTAAGCACAAAACCCAGGGGAAAATGCTTTTCCTGCCGGAAATTTTTTAGCCAGTAAAACGTGGTGAGCAGCATAAAGAAAGGCGAAATACTCTCCGTGATCGTGAAATAGGTGAAGCCGCTGTAACAAGGCAAAAAAGCATAAATCGACGTGAAAATCACGTTTCGCCGCTCGTCCACTTCCAGCAAATCCAGGATTTTAGCGAAGAGGAGAATCCCAAAAAAGAAAAAGGCGACCTGGAAAATTTTCATGCCCAACCAGACATAATCCCAAAAAAGCAGTTTGACAAAAAGGTAATAAAGCCCCATACCCGGCGGTCGCATAAAATGGGAAGCAATACCCGTTGAGCTGTCCTTCCACTCACCGATTTCCAATAAATATTCAGGGGGTGCCAGGTAGCTGGCTTCGTCGGCCGAGTTAATCAGCCCGTGGGATTCGGGATAGTCCCCGTTGAGGTAAACAAGGTTAAGCTCCTGCCAGAAAACAGCGAGCAGGGTCCCCGCGATAGCTATAAAAAGGTATTTCCTGCGTTTAAGCAAAGGATGGAAGGTTAACAGCCTCCACCGCCTTAATTTCAGGAGCGACTTTCTTCACCGCTTCTTCGAGGCCGGCTTTCAGCGTCATCATGCTCATGGAACAATCGCTGCAAGCCCCCAGTAAACGGACTTTTGCCACTCCTTCCGGGGTAATCTCGATCAGCTCCATATCACCTCCGTCTGCCACCAGGAAAGGGCGCAGCTGTTCGAGGGATTCGTTTACTTTGACTGTCAGTTCCGCTATATTTAACATATCTTTAATTAATGTGGCAATGTGCTAATGATTTAATGTGCTAATAATTCATTCCATGTATTAGCACATTAGCATATTAAAGTATTAGCACATTAATCCTGTTTCGCTAATTTCTTATATTTCAAAGCCTTCACTTCATCCACGAAGCGGGCCGTTAATTCGTCAAACGCTTTGGCAGTAATGGTATCTTCCTGGAAAACCGCCGGGCGGCCTACGTCACCGGATTCGCGCACGCTTTGTACCAGCGGAATATGCCCCAAAAAGGTTTCTCCCATGCCTTCAGCCAGGTTTTTCGCCCCGTCGCGACCGAAAATATAGTATTTGTTGTTGGGTAACTCTTCCGGTGTAAACCAGGCCATATTTTCCACCAGCCCGATAACCGGCACATTGATGTTTTCAAGCTTGAACATGTTCACTCCTTTGCGGGCATCGGCCAGGGCCACTTCCTGCGGCGTGCTGACGATCACCGCCCCATCCAGCGGAACGGTCTGCACCAGGGAAAGATGAATGTCGCCGGTTCCCGGGGGAAGGTCAACGAGCATGTAATCCAGCTCGCCCCAATAGGTATCGGTAAACAGCTGGGTCAGCGCCTTAGCCGCCATTGGGCCGCGCCATACAACGGCATTGTCCTGTTCCGTGAAAAAGCCGATGGACATGATTTTGATGCCGTAGCTCATCACCGGGTTCATCATCGGTTTGCCCTCCACGTCGATCATCGTTGGGCGGTCACCAACCACGTCAAACATCGTCGGCATAGACGGACCGTAAATATCGGCATCCACCACCCCGACTTTGAAGCCGGCTTTTGCCAGGCCGCCGGCGAGGTTAGCGGTAACGGTTGATTTCCCCACACCGCCTTTCCCGGAGGCCACGGCAACGATGTGCTTCACTTCCGGCAGGATTTTGCGTTTGGCCGTTGCCTGGTCTGAAGGCAGGGCTTTTACGATGGTGGTGAGTTCAATGTCGTTGCCAAAAGCATTCCGGAGCTGGAATTCTACGAGTTCCTGCATGCGCTTGCGGGCATGGAGGGCCGGATTGGTAATCGCTACGGTGGTGGCAATGTGTTTCTCCGAAAACTCGATGTTTTCAACCAGGTTCTGGGATACAATGTCTTTTTTGAGCTCCGGTTCAAGGACGTTGCCTAAAACCGATAAAATATGTTCTCGGGTTATTTCCATTCAGGCTTATGCTGACTTTTTTGCGGGTTTAACGGACTTGATGGACTTGGCCATCAGGTCGATAATCATTTTTTCAAATCCTTCATCGCGGCTGCGGAATACGTAAGTAATGCCGTCGATGACTTTCTGCCCGTAAACGTGATAGGATTTATGTTCCAGTCCAACGGATTTCGGGGCGGATTTTTCACCTTCTACTTTCAGGATGCGTTCGTAAAAAATGAAGTCCGGCTTGTTTTCGATGTATTTGATTTTGTAGAAATTCAAGCCTTCCAGGCGCTTTTTCTCAGCGGAAACCATTTCACGGTCGTCTCCCCAATCGTCGATAATCATGTGAAAGTTCGGCCCTACGATCAATTCCCACTTGAAATCGTCTTCTGCGTGTATAATTTCAGGAGTGGTTGAAGCACCGATGTTTGCCGTTTCATCCGGGAGCATAATCGTCGCCGGGATGTCGTACTCTTTCAGGGAAAACCCTTTAAATTCATACAGCTCTTCGTCTTCAATCACTTCTTCCGAGCTTTCATTCCCGCCGCAGTTGAACAGGAAAAAAGCACCTAAAATCAATAAACCCGTGTAAAAAACGTTTTTCATAGCTGTATGTGTTTTCAACTTAATCAGGCAAATTTAAGACATTTTTTTGACATGATGTCTAACATGTTAAACAAACAAATTTATTTTTGCATTGTTTTATCGCTGATGGGAGTTTACAAAATTAAAGATCTGGAAAACCTGACGGGGATTAAAGCCCATACGATCCGTATTTGGGAAAAACGCTATGGAATCCTGAAGCCCCGCCGTACGGAAAGTAAAATCCGTACTTACGATGATGCCGAGCTGGCCATCCTGCTCAACATTTCATTGCTGAACAAGCACGGGCTGAAAATTTCCAAGATTGCCGATCTCAGCCCCAGGGAAATCAACCAGCTCGTTCGGCAGCAACTCCAGGCCGATAACGAAGCCTGCTTCCATGAAAACCTGCTGCTGTCCCTGCTTGGTATGGATGAACAGCTTTTCAGGCAGACGTTCGAAGAGCTGCTGGAAAAAATCGGGCTGGAAGAGCTGTTTGCGGGGCATCTCATCCCTTTCCTGGAGCGGATCGGCGTGATGTGGCAGGTGGGGACCGTCAGTCCGGCACAGGAACATTTCATGTTGAACCTCATTCGCGAGCAGCTCATTACACAAATCAGCCTTTTGGAGGGCAACGACTCCCGATCGGCCGTGATCCTTTTCCTCCCCGAACACGAAATGCACGAAATCGGCCTGCTGTTTTACCATTATTTCCTCAAAAAATCGGGATTAAAAACCTATTACCTGGGCCAGGCCCTCCCCTATGACTCTTTGCTGCTTTCGATTGATAAAATCAAACCGCGGGCCCTCGTGACCTCCTGGGTAATCCAGGTCAACGCCAGCGATTGCGAAGCTTATTTTACCCGCCTGCGCCGGGACACCGGCATTCCGGTTTTCGGGGGCGGGATCTTCCTTAAAAATGAATCTGGCAGGCTTCGTGAACAACTGCAGCTGATCAATTCCCTGCGCGACCTGGAACTCCTCGTTGCCCGCTGTAAATCCATGCAATAGTAGGGAATTTGGAGATTCAAAATCCGAAGCCCCGAAGACCTGTTCATTCGCAGCCTCATTCCTCTTCAAGCCAAATGAACAAATCAATTTTCGCAGGGCACAGCGCACGCCCCCCGGGTGTAGCTATTAATTTTACAGGAAAATTTGCTTTTTCACCAACCTTTTCCATCCCTTCTTCGTTTTTTGATTTACATGTATGAATAAACGAATAAAGTGTAACTGGTGAAACCTAAAAAAAGCGTATCTTGCAAATAATTTCGCTACATAGTAAATACGGACCGAAAATGCACATTGATTTAGACTTATTGCAAAATTGTGTAAACAATGATCGCAGGGCACAGAAAAAACTCTATGAGTTGTGTTACCGTATTTTTATGCCGCTTTGCATGCGCTACAACCGGAACGAAGAGGATGCGCGCTCAGCTTTCAATAATGCCTATATGAAAATCCTCACGGGGCTTGAAAATGTAAACCTCAAAGAAATCATTTTCTTTCCCTGGGCAAAGCGGATCGTAACGAATGTTCTTATTGATGAATACCGGAAGCAAAAATTACACCAGGCGCACTTTTTAAACAAAGAAACCGACCGGGAACTGGAACTGCATTCAACGAATTCGGATAACGAGGCGGAAAGTAACTTCGGTTATGCCGCCCTGCTGAAAATGATCAGCGAAATCCCAGAAATGCACGCCCTCGTTTTCAAACTGTATGTCATGGAAGATCTCAGCCATAAAGAAATCGCAGAACAACTGCAGATTTCCGAAGGCACGTCGAAATGGCACTTATCAATCGCACGCAAAATGCTGCGGGAGAAACTGGAAAAAATTGATGCGTTAACTGATAAAAAAATGGTAATATGAGCTGGACGGACGATGAGCTTGATGCTCTTTTCAAAGAAATCCCCTCCCAACTGAAACCTGCACCTTTTCAAGACTCATTTTTTGATGAGATTGAACCTCTATTGCCTCAAAAACGAAGCAAAAAAGGCTTATTCTGGGTTTTAGGCTCGACGCTTATTGCCCTGGTGAGCACCTTCATTTATACAGGCCCGGCTGCGGATCAAACAGCTTCGGTCGCACAGGAAAACACAGTGAGCGGACTTACTTTTGACACCCCTGCAGTGCAAACAGCAACACACAGCAACCCGGGAATTAAAGCAAAACCTGCTAATGCCCTCCCGGCAAACCATGTCGGACAAGCTGCAACTTCCGCTTATTACGACCCGGATTTTGAACCGGTATATCTTCCGCCTTTGGCCTCCAATTCCGGCATTTCACATGTGAATGCGGATGTGGAGCCAGCTGAATTAAGCGAAAACAAGCCGGCGGGCCAGGAGTTAGCAGAGGTGAAAAATCCGGTGCTGCTTTCAAATGAAATCCGGACAAATAATGGCGGGCAAGCTGAGACGGATCTGAACCCGGCACAGGAAGAAAGCATCGCCCGGGAGCAAAAGCCTGAACATGAAAATCCGGAAGCGGAAGACAATACCGGGCTTGCCAAAACAGAATTTATTTCTCCTTACATCGACGCTACGCTGGCTACCCTTGGGGCAGGATTCTTCCGCTCTGACAGTGAGCGGGAAATCCAGGCGCTTTATCTCCCGGCAATGTACCGCAAACATTTCCTGACCCTCGAAGCCGGCGCCGGTTTTACGGAAAACTTCATCAAGATGGAGAATTCTTCCCAAAAACCGATGCCCACTGCCAACCTGGGACTTTCTTACCAATACCGTACGAAACATTTATTTTATGCTGCCGGTTTAAACTGGATGAACTTCAGCCCGAACAGCCTCACGCTTAACCGCCGCTCGAAAGTCTACGGATTTGAAGTGAACCATTACAGTCAGGACATTGACTACAAATGGATCACCATGTTAGAAATGCCGCTGAGTATCGGGAAACGCTTCAAAAATCAAAGCCTGAGTGTTGGTTTCGCCCCTGCCCTCGTACTCGGAAGCATGGTGGATTTCACAGAAACCGAAAACGGCCAGCTGACCAAAAACGGGCGAATTTACGGCAATATGCTCGGTATGAAACACTATGCCGCAACCCTTAGCCTGGCCTACGACCTGCGTATTGCACGCAACCTCGACCTGGGCCTTAAAGTATCTAACCTAATCGTCAACCCGCTGGATGCGAAACCTTTTGTTGGCGAGCTCAACAAAAACCCGTTCCAGGCGCAAATCACTATTAAGAAACATTTCCGTATCAAATGATCAAGTTTAATCACATATGCTATCTGCTATTTTTCACGGTCTTCCTGGCTTCCTGTAACAAGGAGATCGAAGAAATTCCCGAGTCCAATGCCCCGCTTTTTGTTTTGTCGGGCCAGCTCGGAGAAGAAAACATCGAGTTCATTGCCGGTGATAACGGCGCTGTTTTCAGCAATTCCATTTCCACGATCAACGGCGTCAGCTATTATGGCGGCACCCTGAGCCAGGACGGCACGGAAATCGAGTTGGGCATGTATCGCGGAAACAACGATTTACCTGAGTTTACGCTCAACGAAGTTCTGAATCTCAACAGCCTCCAGTTTGCCGTTTTACCCACAGCGCCCCTGTTTGAAATGAAACGCGAATATTTCTCCAATGAAAGCAATATCAAGGAAATCAAATGGTATGTAGATGGTGAATATGCCGGCACCAACACCCTGAAAATCCTCGAGCCGGGCAAATACAATGTTTGCGCCCAAATTCTCTA
>CBINGV010000152.1:0-8698 GCA_966250255.1 uncultured Flavobacteriales bacterium
TGACGAAATGCAAACCCGTTGATTATCAACGTCGCCAAAGTCCGTCAGCATGATTTTAACCAGCAGCTGGTTCAGGAAAACGTCTTCTACCACGAGGACGCGCACGGCTTTCTGGGCTTCTTCCCCGTAACCGTTCTGCAGGTTTTGCAGGTCCTCGTCTTCCGGGTCGAAAAGCAGGCTTGTTTTCCCGAAATCAAGTATAAAGCTCATTGAAGTCCCTACGCCCAGCTGACTTTTTACGGTAATTTCACCACCCTGCAGCTCCACGAATTTTTTCACGATGGCCAGCCCGAGACCCGTGCCGCCGTACAAACGCGCTGTATCCCGGGAAGCCTGTTCAAAACTGTCAAAAACATGCTCGAGCTTGTCTTCCGGGATCCCGATCCCAGTATCTTCAACCGTGAACTTTAAGCTCACCTTGTCAGCATCCTGGTCAAAGATGGCTACCCGGACTGTAATTTTCCCCTTTTGGGTAAATTTGACCGAGTTACTGAGCAGGTTAAGGATAATCTGGCGCAAGCGCACCGGGTCGCCCACCAGCATTTCCGGCATACGCTCATCATATTCTTTGATGATCTCCAGGTTTTTCTCCCGGATTTTGCCATCCATCAGGTGGATCGTTCCGCAAATGGAATCGAGCACGTTGAACGGTATTTTTTCGAAAACCATGCGCCCGGCATCCACTTTGGCCAGGTCGAGAATATCGTTGATAATCACCAGCAGCGCATCGCCCGACATTTTGATCGCATTGATGTGATCACGCTGTTCCTGGCTCAGCTCGGTTTTAAGCATTACGTTCGTGAAACCGATAATGGAGTTCATCGGCGTGCGGATCTCATGGCTCATGTTCGCCAGGAACTGCTGTTTGGACTTCACCGCCTGCTCGGCGATCTGTTTTTTCATTTCGGCCGTGTCCTTGGCTTGTTTTTGCTCCTGCAAATCCCTGTACATCTGCCGCAGCTCCTCGTTTTGCTTGCGGAGTTGGTCATTGGCATACTGGAGCTCGTCATCCTTGCGTTTTTGCTCCGTAAGGTCGCGCGTAATTTTGGAAAAACCGATCACATGCCCGTTTTCATCATGCAGGGCAGTAATCAGCACGTTCCCCAGGAAAACACTGCCGTCTTTTTTTACGCGCAGGCCTTCGTGTTTGGCTTTGCCGTTTTTCCCGGCTTCGTTGAGCAATTTTTCAGGCAAGCCGGCTTTCTGGTCTTCTTCGGTATAAAACAAACCAAAATATTTGCCCACGATTTCATCGGCGGCGTAGCCTTTGATTTTTTTGGCGCCTTCGTTCCAGTTCTCGATCACCCCGTCTTTGCTCAGGGAGATGATCGCGTAATCTTTTACTTCGTTGACAATCCGGTAATAATGCTCCTCGCTTTTTTTGAGCTTAAACTCGGCCTTTTTCCGGTCGGTGATGTCCTGGCAGGAAGAGATCGTGTAGCTTTCGTTACCAATGCGGATCAGCTCGTAGGAAACCATCGCATAAAACTGCTCGCCGTTCTTGCGGGTGTAAAGCACTTCAATGCCATTGAGAAAGCCCGATTCTTTGATTTTAACGAGCATCTCTTCCACTTCTTCGAGCGAAAGTTGCTGAAGTTCCTGCAAGCTGCGCTCTTCCTGGAGATGATCAAGCAAAAGCTGTGTCAGGCGCTGGCTTTCTTCCGGCGAAACAAACTGCATTTCTTCGGAGGAACGCCCAATGACCTCTTCTTTTGAATAGCCGAAGGTTTCATAAAACAAGCGGTTGGCGTAAACGATTTTTTTGGACTTGAGCTCCGAGAGCGTCATGGCTACCGGGTTATTATCGAAGATCTTCAGGAAACGCTCCTCGCTTTCCACGAGCACTTCGTTCTGACTTTCGAGGATAATGTTGGCCTGCACCAATTTTTCTTCCTGGATCTTTTCCGTGGTAATGTCCTGCAGGGTACCGATCATCAGGCTAATATTGCGCCGGTTGGTAATGAACTTGCTGGTCCCGCGCACATAGATCATTTTCCCGTCTTTCCGGAAAAGGCGATACACCCAGATAGCCATTTTCCTCTCCTCCATGGCTTCGCGCTTGGCATTTTGCAGGTATTCCACATCATCCGGGTGTACAAATTTCATAAAATGTTCCTCGCCGGGAGGAAATTCGCCCGGTTCGCAGCCCAGCAGACGGTAAAAATTATCGGAATATTTGATTTTTTTGGTGTTGAAATTATAGCGGTAACTGCCAAACTGCCCGACTTCTTCCGCATATTCGTGCGTTTGAATGGTGCTCAGCAGCTTGGTATTGATTTTTTTCAATTCGCGGGTGCGGTCGGCCACCGTTTTTTCCAGCTCTTCTTTCTGGCGTTTTTCTTCTTCGATGTCGGTGCTGGTGCCGATCCACATTATAATTTCGCCGTTTTCATCCCGCAGGGCGGTTCCCTTGCTCAAGTGCCAGCGGTATTCGCCTTCCTTACTCCGGAAACGGTGCTCAAGCTCAAAATCTTCCCCGCTGTTAATGGAGTGCTCCCAAAGCCGGCGGTTTTCTTCCTGGTCTTCAATATGCACAATGGGCTCGCGATCGGGACGCTGCATTTCCTCAAGCGTCAGGCCTGTAAAGTTGAGCCATTTCTGGTTGAAATAGTTGACATTCCCGCGGGAATCTGCTGTCCATACTTTGTGGGGGATCGAATCGGCAATGAAGCGCGCACGCTTTTCGCTTTCTTCGACTTTTTTGCGGGCTTGGGTTTGCGGGGTAACGTCGATCAGGGTATTTATCGCACCGATCAGCTGGTTCTCCTCATTGTAAAGCGCTCTCGGGTAGGGAATAACGGAACAACGCGAACCGTCAGGCCGTTCAAACATGATCTCCATATTGATACATTGTCCTTCTTTGAGGACAATGTTCATGGGACATTTATCGCTGGGAAGCGGGCTTCCCTCCATGCAAAATACTTTAACGGAACTGTAAAGGTCTTTACCAAGCTCGGGACGACGGCCCCAAAGCGCTACGGCGGCTTCGTTGTATGTTTCAATGCGACCTTCCGCATCGCAGGTATAGACGGCAACAGGTAGCTTGTTCACTAGTTCCGCATACGTCGCTTCTGCTTTTTTTGATGAATCCTTTTCAGATTCCCGGGATACAGATGATTGCATATAACTTGTAATTCGTTCGTAAATTTACACGACAATTGTATATTCTCTTTCTGCTTTTCCATTTATGTGAACGTACCAAAGATAACTTTTATATTCAATTATCAGCTTCTTTTAGCGAATTTTTTTTCAAGTTAATCCCTCATAGGCTTCGATTTTTCATAAATTTACTGAAAAAGAATGACTTCCTGAAACTTTAGTTGTTATTTTCGACCGTTTGGCCAAAATCATATCCGGGCACAAAGGAAAAGGGGGTTGAACGGGAATGGATTATTTCCCGGGGTAATCTTCGATCCGGAGGGAGTTGATGATGCCTTTTTCTTCGTCCGTCAGGGGGCTTCGGGCGTCGAAATCGTATTTGGAAAGCACGATGATCATCAGGTGATAGCCGTCCGGGGCCGGGTGCGGGATCCCGACGGAGTTGAGCGGAATGTCTTTCGGGTATTTCCCGGATTCATTATTGATCCGCATCACGTAGTAACTGTGCGGCCCGGATAAAATATCAAAGCCATCAAACAAATCGACGCTCAAATCCGGGAAATCCTGGATCTCCGGGAAACGCTTAAATTCCTCGAGCCACTTTTTTTCGTTTTCAGCGGTGAACGGATCTGCCAGTTTCATGGTGGTTATCGCAATTTCACTTTCGATTTTCCCTTCCTGCGTTTTGAAAATCCGGATAGCGCTCGTGGGCTTGTGATGAAACTCGTAGCCAAACTCCTTCGGGAAACTGATATTGAACGCAATTTCCGCAATCCCGAAAGTGCGGCATTGCTCTGTCGTGACCACTACCGTCCGCCAGCTGGAATCCGAAAGGGTGGTTTGGGAGGAGATGTGAACCAGGAAAAGGCAAGAAAGAATAGCGATGATTTTTTTCATGGGGCTAAGGTAGGAATTATAGTGTATAAGAATGAACTGCTAGCTTAATTTAGGCCTCAATACTACAAAAAAGTCTGAAAAACAAGAAGATAGAATGAATTAGACTTGATCACCCTCCTCAATCCTCCCTCCAGGGAGGAATAATTCTTAATACAAATGTAGTTTCTATCACTACAAAATGAAAAAAGCCAGCCCTACCGGCTGACTTTCTGCTTTGGTGTGGAGCAGGCGCAACAAGGTTGGAACCAAGTTTAACGTTTTGCGGCTTGGCGCAGTGTCGGAGAACAAAATTTCAATTTATTATTAAAGTTCAATAGATGTACAAAGCTTCAATTTTGCACTGTCCGCCTACTAACGCAAAACCCGTGTTAGTGGTAGTATTATATCAGTTTGTTATCGTTATTTCATTTTTGAAAATTCTAACTTGCGTTTCAATTGATAAATATTCTTTCTTTGTTTCGTCAAAATAATAAACAACTCTATAGGGAAGCTCTAATGGTTCAGTTTTTAATAATTCGTCAAGCGTTTTATCAGTCTTATTAGTCTGGATTTGTAATGTTACAGGTTTAACAGCTTTTTTTCCTGCAGGTAATTCACATTTGTTCTTAAATAGATCGTCTGAAAGAGTTGCCGTTGCTTCTCCGTTGTTTTCAATGGAAACCATGAATGTTACGGAGTCCGAGTTTATTGTTAATTTATTACCATGTTCACCATCTTCATATAGTTTTAAAACAAGAAATGGTTTACCGTTTTCTTTCTCTTTACCCTGTAAAGGTGCCTTTCTCCGTTCTATTTTATCAAATACTTGTCCAAAGGAAGGTCTGTTTTTATCATTGAATACTAGGCCTTCAAGTGAACTTATTAAATCTATACAGAAATCTGAAAAATTGCTTCTTGACCAATCAATGTGTATTGATTTTGTCCCTTCTTTACAAATAATGCCGTAAGTTTTAGAAACAGACCAGTTATTATTTGAGGTTGCCACTAATTTCGCTCCTCCACCTTGTTCCGCAATTTGAAGGCAGTCTTCTTCTGTCAGATAAATATTTAAACCATCTATTGGTTTAGCAATTGGCTTATAATGCTTATTATCAACATTGTCTTCTGGTTTAATGTCAAATAATCTTATTAGTCCTGTAGAAGAATGATCGCCCTCGTAACGCAGTATCAGTCCACCTGTAAATCCAATAATATCTTTTCCTTTAATTAATTCTTTAATTATTGATTCGTTATTGTTTTCGCTTTCCTTTAAGTCAATAAAAATTATTCCGCAACTATAAAATGAATTTAGTTGTGAGCTAAAATCAGATGTCTGATTTAGTTTATTCAATGCGTCTGTAACGTTCGATTTGGTCAACCTTGATTTAACCTCGTAAACGGCTACAGTGTGTTTTGCAGGTATAGCTCTGTATTTACCTTGTTCACTTTGATCAAAATTCCCTTCTGTCCATAAAATTGGAGCTTCAAGTTGGTTGTAAATAATTATATCATAGTGATATAATTTCAAGCTATCGCCATATAAATTGGGAATGATATAACCAGATGTTACTCCATATTTTTTGGGTAAAAATTCCGACAACCACTTTCTAAGATATGCTTCAACTCCATGTCCATGGGCAACTTGAATCGGACGATTTTCGGTTTGCTCAAGAATTTTATCTAATTCAGATAAGATGTCTTTTCTGTTTCTATTGAATTCTTTCCATCCATGTTGTCCGAAGCTACCTTCCATATCTTATGTCTATTCTAAATATTACCGCTAACTTATAAATACACGCATAATCTAATCGTTTGTAAGCACTTATTCTAAACAAAGATAAACTTTTCAGTGAGAAAAGCATGCTTTTCTCACTGAAAAGTTTAGGAAACGGGAATCGAAGCAAACCTAAATTAATTTTCATTCTCCTGGGCAAAAATAAAACTTACTTTTTCGGCATATCCCAAAGTATGTAAGCTTGATCTGAGCATGAGTTTAATTGCCTTTTTACCTGCTGTGGTTTTTAAGTATTGTTCTCTGTTCCTGGCATCTTTTTCAAATAAGTAAAATTCACAGAAGATCAGCTTCAAAGGAACGCGAGGTGCAGTACTTTTGCTTTTACCTGAATTATGTTCGTCAATACGTCTCTGAAGATTTGAAGTAAAGCCGGTGTAAAGCATTTTATCTTTTTCGCTGAAGAGTACGTAAGTACAATAAGGTAGTGGTTGTTCCATACATATAAATGTACAAAAAAACAGGGGATAAAAAACGATTTAAAAAAAGAAATTCCGATTTTTCCATAGCAGACGTCATACAGCAGTAGATTGTCTTCGCCAATCACCGCGTATTTCCGTCGCTATGGGCTCCACCTACTACGAAGTGCAAAAGCCATCCCGCAAGGAATGGCTTTTTCTACTTCTGTAGGTGGAGAAGATCGGGCTCGAACCGACGACCTCTTGCATGCCATGCAAGCGCTCTAGCCAACTGAGCTACATCCCCAATGCGTGGCAAAGATACGCATTGTTTGCAAAAATCCAAGTATGGGAAACAAAATCACGAAAAATTCCCGCTTTTCAGTTTCCTTTCTAGCGAATACGCATAGCGCAACACGCTCAGCAACGCCGGGGCAGCCTAAAAACTCACAAGCTTTTCCGGTTTCAGCGTAACAGGCAAGCGCTCCAAAATCCTGATTTTAGCAGAAACGAAGCCGGCCTATGGACATCCAGCAGAAAGCCAAAAGTAAAAGTGTAAGCAAACGCGCCGCGGAAGAAACCCGGCAAAAAATCCGGGCGGCTGGCTACCTGGTGATTTCCTTGTCGGCCTTAACGCTTTACTTTCTTTTAAAACTGCGTGTTTTTCACGTATTCGGAGACTACCGGGAGCTCCTGCAGAAAATTGCGCTCGGAACCGCGCTGGCTGCGCTCATTCTGATGTTGGCCAGGCTGCTCGAAGGCCTTTTCGCCCGGCGTACCCGCGTGGTTTATACCCGTTACAACCTGACAAAAATGGTCCGCCTGCTGAGCTGGCTGCTGATCCTGGCCGTCGGAGTTTCCTTTCTTTTCCGGAACTGGTATTCGGCGGCAGTATCGCTGGGGCTGATTTCCCTGATCCTCGGATTTGCGCTCCAAAACCCGATTTCCTCCTTTATCGGCTGGCTCTATATCCTGATCCGGCAGCCTTACCACGTAGGCGACCGCATCCAGATCGAAAGCTACAAAGGCGATGTCGTGGAGGTGAACTACCTGGATACGACACTCTGGGAGTTTTCGGGCGACTACCTCACGAACGACCTGCCAAGCGGCCGCCTGATCCGTTTCCCGAACAGCCTGGTGCTGCAAGCTGCCGTCCTGAATTATTCCTGGGAAAAATTTCCTTACATCTGGAATGAAATCCCCTTTCATGTAGCCTACGAAAGCGACCTGGCATTCGTCGAGGAAACGATCAAAGCCATTGCCAAAACTGAATTGGGCGACATGGCCGCCAACATCGAGCGCTATAAAGAGCTGGTTGAGCAAACCCCGGTCGATGAGCTGGAAATCAAGGAATACCCCTTTGTCAGCTTCCGGATCAGCAACAATACCTGGGTGGAAGTGATACTAACGTACCTCGTGGAACCCAAGCGCGCCGTTGCGATTCGCAGCAGCCTCATCCGGAAAATCCTGGACGAGCTTAACCGGCAGCCCCAGAAAGTGCTTTTCCCGAATACGAATAACCGTTAAAGAGGCTGGAGATTCATGAATTCGTAGATTCCTGGATTTTAATTTACGAATCGATAAGTACGAATCAACGAAACGCGTCCTCCAAAGCCCGAAGATCAAGTTTTTTCATTTGCAGCATGCGCTTCATCACCCGGTCAACGCGGCGCTGGTCCGCATCCATGAACATCGCTTCAAGCTGCACGGGCACCACTTGCCAGGAAACACCGAATTTATCCTTCAGCCAGCCGCATTCCTGGGGATGGCCGCCTTCGAGCAGTTTCGTCCAGTAAAAATCGATTTCATCCTGTGTGTGGCAGTTGACAATAAAGGAAAGCCCTTCGTTGAACTGGAATTTATGCTCCATGGCACTGTCCATCGCCATAAAAATATGCTCGCCGAGCTTAAATTGCGAATGCATCACCGTGCCTTCGGGGTCCACGCCACCGGCGGGATAACGCATAATGCCCTGGATTTCGGAAGGATGAAAAAGCGAGGTGTAAAAACTGATTGCCTCCTCCGCCCTGCCATGCTGTTGACCGGTAAACATCAGCGAGGGACAGATTTTTTGCTGCGCATCGTTCGGGGCACCGGTGTAGATCTGCCAGGAAATGCCGTATTTGTCCTCGAGCCAGCCATAGCGCTCACTCCATTCGTATTTATCGATCGGCATCAGGATTTTGCCGCCATCCACGAGGCTGTTCCAGTAGTTTTCGGCCTCCCGGTCATCCTCGCACATCACGAAAAAGGAAATCGAAGGGTTCGTTTTAAAGACCGGCCCGCCGTTGATGGCCTGGAATTCGCTTCCGCATAGCTCAAAGTTAATCGCCATTGCAGTACCTGCAGGCATTTGATGCACTTCAAAACCTTCTTCGCTGTAATATGTTTTGGAAAGCAGTTTAACATCCCGAAAAACAGTTTGGTAAAATTGTACGGCCTCCTCTGCCTGCTTGTCAAACCACAGGCCATAGGAGATTAAAGGAAATTGTCTGGTCATAAGTTGCTTATTTTGAAAAATAAATATACGGAC
>CBINGV010000153.1:0-8684 GCA_966250255.1 uncultured Flavobacteriales bacterium
CAAACAACTGCCTGAAATCCCCTCTTTTCCCGATCACAAACAAACGGTCGTTTACCAACTCATATTCGGGAGCGGAACCCTCGCTTCCGGGATTAATGTCCACCATTATAAGCGCCGATCCGTCAAACACAAAAAGCTCATAATCCCCATTGTATTTGACAGCCGAAAAAACAAGCTTTCCGTCAAAAATGACTGGTTCCCGGACGATTTGCTGCACACCGTTCAGGGGAATCGCGGAGCTGTAACCTGCTCCCATTTCTTCCAGGAAATAGGAAAATACATGCTCAGCTTCAAAGTTCGTTTCCCGTTTTACACCAAGCAGTTTGTGTTCATCCCCGGGGTAAGTAAACAAACGGGTGAGGGAATAATCATCAAAATCATGGGTTTTGCTTACCTGGGCAAACGCTTGTGGTAAAGTAAACAGGCCTGCTAAAAGAAAGAATAATTTCACCTTCATAAGTCGTATTTTGCGCCAAAGTGGGATTTTTTTCAATACTAAATCCGGCAAATATCTAAAACACTTCGATTATTGATTCAACGGTTGGTATTTCCGAAACAACGGGTCAATCCGGCAGATGAAGCACCCCTCCGACCACATCGCGGCTGGCGCCGGTCACGGAGCTCAGGCAATTGGCCGTGTCCTCGAGATACAGCGCACCCAGGAAAGCAAATATCAGGGCTTCCTTGAACTCGATGATTTCGCGCGACGGCAATACGATTTCTCCTTTATAATAATGCTTGATACGTTCCATTAAAAAGAGGTTGAGCGCCCCACCTCCGGAGATCATCACGGATTGCAGGGCATGACTATTGAGTACATGGGCGATCTGTACAGCCTCGTGTTCGATGACCGTACGAAGGTTGTTTTCAATGTCTTTGTCGAATTTCAGCAGCGGGTAAAACGCCCGTTCCATCCATTCCACGCCGAGGGATTTGGGTGGGGCCTCTTCGTAATACTCCAGCTCATTGAGCATATCGAGCAGGAAAAAATTGATCTCCCCGGTGCGGGCCAGCTCGCCGTTTTTGTCATATTGCATGCCTTTTACATTGGCCAGCTTGTTGAGCGGTAGGTTGCCCGGGCAAATATCAAAAGCAATGATCTGCTTGTTGAGCTCGAAAGAAATGTTGGCGATGCCCCCTATATTCAGAAAGGATTCGGCCTGGTTACGGAAGAGGTGAAAATCCCCGACCGGTACGAGCGGAGCTCCCTGCCCCCCCATGATCACGTCTTTTGTACGGTAATCGTTGATGACCTTAAGGCCGGTTTTGAGCGCCAGCGTGCTCCCGCAGCCGATCTGTACCGTCAAGCCTTTTTCCGGCTGGTGGAAAATCGTTTGCCCATGGGAAGCAACCGCATCGATGGTGCTTTTGTCCAGCTTGTTTTTTGTTATAAAATCATTCACACAATCCGCATAAAAACTCCCGATTTCCTTATCCAGCAGCAGCAGGTTCACCGAAGTCACTTCCATGGCTTCGCGGATTTTGGCCGCGAGGTCTTCGGGATATTTATAGGTTTGAGCAGCAGACAATTCGTATGACCAGTCGCCGGGATCGGAATGGGATAAGCGTGTAAACACGATATCCAGACCATCCAATGAGGTGCCGGACATTAAGCCGATCAAATTGTAAGATTTCATGATGAAGTGTGAAATAAAAGTGGAAAAATAAAATAATAAGATTAAATTTGCAACTAATTTAACGTGAAAACTAATTAAAAATTTAAACATGAACTTTGAATTGACCGAAGAACAAATGGCTGTAAGGGACGCTGCGCGGGATTTTGCACAAAACATTCTGAAACCGGGTGTAATTGAGCGCGACCGTGACCAGAAATTTCCGCACGAAGAGATCAAACAACTCGGCGCCCTGGGCTTTATGGGAATGATGGTTGATCCGAAATACGGCGGCGGCGGTATGGATACGCTTTCTTATGTATTGGCCATGGAAGAAATTTCCAAGGTTGATGCTTCCACTTCGGTTTGCATGTCTGTCAATAACTCTTTGGTTTGCTGGGGATTGGAGAAATTCGGTTCCGAAGAACAAAAACAAAAATACCTCGTTCCGCTGGCGACCGGCGAAAAAATCGGCGCTTTCTGTCTTTCCGAGCCGGAAGCCGGTTCCGACGCTACTTCCCAGCGCACCACAGCTATCGATATGGGTGACCATTACCTGCTGAACGGGACCAAAAACTGGATTACGAACGGTTCTACCGCTTCCATTTACCTGGTGATTGCCCAAACGAACGTTGAAGCAGGCCACCGCGGGATCAATGCTTTTATCATTGAGCGCGGTATGGAAGGCTTTATCGTGGGCGCCAAGGAAGATAAGCTCGGAATCCGTGGAAGTGATACGCATACCCTGCTGTTCAACGATGTGAAAGTTCCGAAAGAAAATCGCATCGGCGAAGACGGTTTCGGTTTCAAATTTGCAATGAAAACCCTTTCCGGAGGCCGCATCGGGATTGCTTCCCAGGCTTTGGGAATTGCTGCAGGCGCTTTCGAACTGGCGGTTGCTTACTCCAAAGAGCGCAAAGCTTTCGGGAAAGAGATCAGCAAGCACCAGGCAATCGCTTTCAAACTGGCGGATATGGCGACCAACATCGACGCGGCCCGTTTGCTCGTTTGGCGTGCTGCCACGGATAAAGATGCCGGCAGAAACTACGACCAATCCGGCGCGATGGCAAAATTGTTCGCCTCCCAGGTGGCGATGGACACGACTGTTGAGGCTGTCCAGGTACACGGCGGCTACGGCTTCGTGAAGGAATACCACGTGGAGCGGTTGATGCGCGACGCAAAAATCACCCAGATTTACGAAGGAACTTCCGAAATCCAGAAAATCGTTATTTCAAGAAATGTATTGGCTGACTAAAGGCCTGAAACAGATACTTTTTCAAAAAACTGCTTCCATTCCGGGGCAGTTTTTTTGTTTTTGGAATAAGGTGATCCGATTAGATTTTGTAATTTCGTTGTCACCCTCCTTCAAAAGCATTGCTTCCCCCTTTGGAGAGTTTATCCCGACACTTCGGGAGGGACCGAGGGGGAGGATATTTTACCGAAATCTTTTTTTTATGAAAAACCTCTTTTTCTTCTTAGCTTTCTCTTTTTCCCTGGGCTGCCAGGCGCAGAAAAGCATTTACGATTATCAAGCCACAGACATTGATGGAAACACCATAGATTTCGCAAAATTCAAAGGAAAAAAGTTGCTGATCGTGAATACGGCTTCCGAATGCGGGTATACCCCGCAGTATGAAGAGCTGGAAAAGCTTTACGAGCAGTACAAAGAAAAAGACTTCGTAATCATTGGTTTTCCCTGCAACGATTTCGGGGCGCAGGAACCCGGAACGGAAAAGGAAATTGCGGCTTTCTGCCAGAAAAATTATGGCGTGAGCTTCCCGATGATGTCGAAAATTTCAGTGAAGGGTTCCGACAAGCACCCGCTTTACCAATTCCTGACCCAAAAGGAATTGAACGGCGTGGAAGACTCGGAGGTGAAATGGAATTTCCACAAATTCCTGGTGGACGAAAAAGGACGACTGGTGAAAAACCTGCCATCCAAAACGAGTCCGCTCAGTAAGGAGATCACTTCCTGGATTGGTGAGTGAGCAGGATAGTTGGTGAGTTAGGAGTTATTTAGTGCGGGACTTGAATTGGACCATACACTTACATTGTAAACCACATAGAAAACACAGGGCACATGAGCTCACTCCCCCCTGCTGATGAAGCTAATCGCCCGCAATTGTTTATATGAATAAATCATTAAGGATTACCTTGCATAAAAGCCTGGATAATTGAGCATTCCTTTCCCTCGAATTTTTATTTCCCTGTAAACTAAGCGCTGTGGGGATATGATAAAACAACTGCTTTTTCGACCGGCAAAAAACACGGTTAAACCCTTGATTTTAAACTGATTTTATTACCGGAATGAACCTTTTTCAGCACCGAATGTACCTTTTTGAACAGGAGCTGCAATTTAAACAATCTATGAAGGATTCATTAAAATAAACAAAGCATACAGATCAGACAAAAAAATTTCACTTTTTAAAAAAACTAAGAGCCTAAATTTGAACTTTTAAAACTTTTCATGTATGTTTGTGGAGAAAATTGTAAAACAATAAAATTTAAATTTTAAAGTAATGAGCACAAAACAAAAGACATCAGGAGGTTTCTCTTCTTTAATGGCAACTCTTGCTATTGTAATTTCATTAGTAATCGGTATTGTAGTCTACAAATACGTTTTCGGTGATCCGGGTAACTTCGTAGACAATGACCCTACCGGCGAGCCTATGGAAGGTAACTTCATGGGTATCATTTACAAAGGAGGTATCATCGTACCGGTTCTCGTTGCGGTCAACCTGATTGTAGTGATTTTCTTTATCGAGCGTTTGATTACCCTGGCACGTGCAAAAGGCCGTGGAAGCATCGACAAATTTGTTGAAAAAATCCGCGTAATGCTTGAGAACAAGCAAATTGATGAAGCTATTGAGGCTTGTGACAGACAAAGAGGTTCCCTCGCAAACGTTGTTCGTGCAGGTTTGGAAAAATACAAGCACATCGAAGGTGACAACACCATGGATAAAGAGCAAAAAGTGGAAGCTTTGAAAAAAGAGCTTGAAGAAGCAACTTCCCTCGAATTACCGATGTTGTCTAAAAACCTGAGCGTTTTATCTACCAGTGCATCCATTGCAACCCTGATCGGTCTGATCGGTACGGTATTGGGTATGATCCGCGCGTTTGCCGCGATGTCACACGGTACGCCTGATACATCCGCACTCGCAACCGGTATCTCCGAGGCCTTGATCAACACGGCATTCGGTATCTTCGCTTCCACCATGGCGATCATCCTTTATAACTTCTTCTCTACGAAGATCGATGCGATGACTTACAGCATGGACGAAGCGTCATTCTCCATTGTACAGGACTTTACTGCAAGCCACAAATAAGATCCGCCTGACGGATTGAAAGCCGGGTGTTGCAATACACCTGAAAGTTCACAGTTAAAACGAGAATTAAAAAACAAAGAGTAATGCCTAAAATCAAAATACCAAAAAGTACGCCATCCATAGACATGACGCCGATGGTTGACCTGGCATTCCTGCTTGTGACCTTCTTCATGCTTGCGGCCAACTTCCGCTCCAACGAACCGGTTGACGTGGAAACACCTTCCAGTATCAGTGACAAAATCATCCCGGACAACACCCTGATGGTTACCATTGATAAAGGCGGACGTGTTTTCATGAACCTCACCGATCCGGAGGCGCGCAGGGAAATGCTGCAAAACATGATGGGTAAATACAAAGTCGGCCTGAACGAAGAGCAAATCGAAATGTTTGCCTTTATGACCAGCTTTGGATGCAGCATGCGGGAATTACCACAATACCTCAGCATGTCCGGTGAAGAGCGCAAGCGCTTTGAAACGAAGGGAATCCCTTCCGACACGACGGACAACCAGCTGAAAGACTGGATTTTCTATGGAAACATCGCTGCCCTGAATTCCGGGAAAACAGATTACGAAGAAGCCAAAATGAAAGGCCTCAACCCTGAAGTCAATGACTTCAAGCCGAAATTTGTTTTGAAGGTAGACGGGAAAGCCGTGTATGTACACGCACAAAATGTAATCAACACCTTCCGGGATTTACATTTGAACAACTTGAATTTTGTCACATCATTGGAGCAGGCGCCCAATTAATAAAACGAAGAAAAAATGGCAGAAATAGCAGAAGGCGGCGGTGGCGGTGGCCACAAAGGCGGCAAGAAAAGAGCCAAGAAAAGCTCAACCCGGGTCGACATGACCCCGATGGTGGACTTGGCCTTCCTTTTATTGACGTTCTTTGTACTCACGTCCACCTTCAGTAAGCCTAAGGTGATGAGCCTCGTTTACCCGGCCAAGCCGGAAGACGGGCCAGATGTAAAACCGCCAAAGATCAATAACGCGATTACTTTTTTATTGTCGGAAGATAAAATCTTCTATTATACCGGGGAATATCATTCAAAAGACAACCCGGGACCAGACGGTGTAACGCAGCTGGAAGAAACCAACTTCGGACCGAACGGTTTGCGCAAATTGCTGGCCGACCGTAACGCTTACGTGTTGAAAGGCAAGGAAGGCCTCGATGTGAAGCTGAAGAACAAACAAATCCAGGATACGACTTACGAGCGTATGATGATTGACTTCAAAAAACACAAAGATGCCCTCAAAGTACTGATCAAAACAGACGACAAGGCAACCTGTAAGAACTTCATCGACCTGATTGATGAACTCAAGATTGCCCAGATCGGTGTGATTGCACCGGTTGACATGCTGGCAAGTGAATTGGAATTATTAAAATCAAAATTGTAGACTTATGTTAGTAATCATCAGTCTTGTCGCTTTCATCGCCGGAGTTTCCTTATACGATTACTTCACCGGCAGAAAGTGGCAGCAGGTAACCTCGGTTCAGCGAAACGCCATTGTTTTCGAGAATAGGAACCAACAGTACGGAGCTTATGCCCTGCGCCGCAATTACGACCGCAACATGGTGATTATCATGGCGAGTGTGATCGTTGGCCTTGGATTGGCATTCGGCACTTACATTTTCATCAAAAACATGCCGGAAGAAGAAGTGGCTCCGCCAAAAATCGACCAGCAGACTTTTGCCGTTCCGGCTCCGCCGGAAGAAGATGTTCCGCCGCCGCCGAAAGAAGAAATGCCACCGCCATTGGAAAAAACGGTTGCCTTCCTGCCACCGGTGGTTGTTGACATCCCGGTTGAAGACGAAATTCCGCCGCAGGACCAGATCGAAAACGAGCAGGTTTCCACCAAAACCCAGGAAGGTGAAGACGAAAACTGGGGTCCCCCGGTGATCGGTGAAGAAAAGAAACCGGAAGTGGTTGAAACAAAAGAAGAAGAAGTATTGACCTTCGTTGATGAAGAAGCCCAGTTTAACGGGAACATGAACGAGTTTATCGTGAAAAAGCTCGTTTACCCGCAAACGGCAATCGAAATGGGCTTGTCCGGTAAATGTTACCTCAAGTTCATCGTCAACACGGACGGTTCCGTTTCCAACGTATCCGTTGTACGTGGCGTTCCGGATTGCCCGGAGTGTGACCGCGAAGCGGTACGCGTAATCAAGTCGATGCCAAACTGGAAGCCTGGTAAAATGAACGGTAAACCTGTCCGTACCTGGTTGCAGATCCCGATCAACTTTACTTTGCAATAAAAACCAAACGTTCCGTTGAACGTTTTGCAAAGGCAGTTGTATAAGATAGAAACTCGATAAATACTGGTTAACACCGGTAAGCCCGCTCACCGTTCCGATTGGCGAACGGGCTTACCGAATCGGTTGTAGTGCTCCAGTCCAAATCAAGTAGCCGGGAATTCCGGCGTGCCAAAAACAAAAAACAATGCATTACTACGGTGTATAAATTGGCGCATTTGTGTGACAAGAGAGTAATTATTAACTTAAAATTGTAGTGTTATGGAAGTAATTTTAGGAGTTGTCCTTCTGATAACTGCCGTGTCATTGTATGACTATTTTTCCGCCCGTAAATGGCAACAGGTAACCTCCGTTGAACGCAACGAAATGGTGTTTGAAAACCGCAACAAAGAGTATGGCGCCTATGTGCTCAGGCGTGATTACAACAAAAGCATGGTTTACATTATGGCCGGGGTTGTTGCCGTTTTCGGACTGGGGTTCGGGACCTTCATCTATGCGCGTTCCCTCCCGGAGGAAAACGTAAAAATGCCAAAAACGGAGTTCGAGGGAACACTTGACATGCCGGATGACAAGCCGGAAGAAATCATCGAACAGCCGAAACCCGAAAAGATTGAACCGCCTTTGCGTGAGATTACTGCTTTCCGGGAACTGGTCGCCAGTGATGATGACCAAACCGAGATTCCCCCGGTTGACGGTGAGCTGGACGACAAAAACATCGGCAACATTAACCAGGACGGTGACGACATTGACTGGACCATGCCCGACGACAAAGATCCGATTGACAAAGTAATTGACAGAGGAGACGATGACAATAACAAAATCGAGCCTTTTGTAGATGAAGAAGCCACATTTAAAGGCGGGGTTACAGAATATGTTGTCCGCAAACTGGTTTACCCTCAAATTGCAATCGAGCAAAATGCCCAGGGAAAATGTTATTTGAAATTTGTCGTGAACACAGACGGGTCCGTTTCCAATGTTTCGGTAGAGCGTGGTGTCCCGGATTGCCCGGAATGTGATGCTGAAGCCGTTCGCGTAATCCGTTCGATGACCGGATGGAAACCGGCAAAACACAACGGGCGCGTTGTCCGCAGCTGGATGACCATTCCGATCAATTTTACTTTAGAATAAATTTTACAAATAAAATTCAAAATCCCCGATCGAAACTTCTTTTGGGGATTTTTTTTAATTTTGATGCATGAAATACATTTCTGTCATCTTTGCCTGTTTTAGTGTCGTTATGTGCATCGTTCTCGCTTATTTCCTGCTCTTCACCGAGTTGGCCGCTGAACGCTTACAGGGTAATTACAGGCAACTCCTGGTAGGCATCCTGCTCCTCTACTGCGTTTTCCGGATTTTCCGGATCTATAAATTCATCAAAAACACAAAACATGAATCTGAAGTATAAGCTTGCGCTGTTTTTTGTCCCTTTATTAGCTTTTTATGCCTGCAATTCACACGATAACCCGCTGGCATACCAAACGGATACCCACGG
>CBINGV010000154.1:0-8615 GCA_966250255.1 uncultured Flavobacteriales bacterium
GCTGGAATTGCCTTTCAGGCGGATCGCAATGGAATCCATTTCATGTACGCCCTGGTTGTCGGTAATCGTTAAGCCAATCGCCATCATGTCTTCTTCGAGCGGATAATTTGCCACGAGACTGTCCCAAAAGCCGGTTTGGTTAAACGTAAGATCCACGCGGACAACCTGGTCGGTACCAAAAAAATTTTCTCCGGGAATTTGTGTAAAGCTAAAGAATGGCGCAAAAGCAGCCAGAAAAATCAGTTTTTTCATGAAGTGTGTTTCCTAAAATTGACAGTTAAAATTAACAAAAGTTTAAGCGCAAACACAAAAAAATCTGCTTGGCGCTCTAAAAAACGTGTCAAAATGGAAATGGTTGGAACTTGTCGGACTTTAGGCCCGGAAGTTTAATGGACTTAGAATTCGTAGGAGAGGCGCAGTATATGGCTGTGATATTCGCGGTTCAGCTGGTAAACTTCCTGAATGTAGTTGCTGATTCGCTGAAACCTGAATTCATAGGAAAGTAAAAAATGGTTGAGGAAATTGGCTTTGTTGCTGAGCCTGACTTTCATACCGATCGGCAGGTTCACGGTTGTCCGCACGAAATTTTTGACGGTATAGGTTTGGAGCTCGCTGACCATAAATTGCGAGCTTTGCCTGATTTCCGCATGGTCGGCATTTTCATAAACGATTAGTTCATATCCTTCTTCGTACTTGCTGTAATAGCGGCTTACCTGGTTCTTTGTGCTAAACCCTAGGCCAAATTCCAAACCGGTATAAAAGGTGAAAAAACGATTGAACCTGTAATCCAGCAAAGCGCCCAAAGTCACCGTATGCATATTGGATGTGTAGGAATAGCTGATATTTTCATTCTGGTATTGGTTCAGATATACGGGAAGACCGGAGGATTGGACGCTCAGGGTATCTGTTTTTGCTACGGAATATTTGCTCCAGTTCTGTGTTTCGTAAAAGCCGTCGCCGAAACTGTAACTGATCCTCGGTGTAAAAAAGATCCGGGGATTTTTCAATTGCTGCTTATACTGGAAACTCAAATTCAGTCTGCTTTCTGTGGCCCTGATCTCGGAATAATTGATGTAGCGGTAGCCGGTATCCATCGCGTCCGGTGCAACCAGCTCTTCGTTAAAATGGTCCCACTTGTAATTGAATTGATTGCCCGGGCAATACAGGCAAACATTCGTTTCTCCCGCGGCCCCGATTTCAAATTTTCGCGTGGGGTTTTCTTGTTGGGATAAGAAAATAAAAGGTAAAACAAGGCATAGCGGCGTTAGCAATTTCATAAGATCATTTTGGAGGTAAAACGATCAGTCGGAATAATTTATTTCAAAAGTGGAGAATTAAGAATTGAAAATGGAAAAGGGAGAGTTGAAAATGGAGAATGGAAAATGCATATACTTAAATTCTACATTTTCAATTTCCCGAATGGTTTGGCGGTAAAGTTGTCGGAATTTTACTGATCCGGTCATGGGCTACGATTCCGCCGGTGACACCCACATTGAGCGAGGAGTTTCCGGGCAGCCGCACGAGGAAATGACATTTTTCGCGGACTTCGGGCGGCAGGCCGTTGTCTTCGGATCCGAGCAGGTAGATTGCGCGCTTCGGATGTTTGAATTCGTGCAGCGGAACGGCATTTTCATCAATTTCAATACCTACCAGTCGGCAATCATAAGGAATATTATTGAGCAGGTCGTCAAATTCGCGGTAATAAAACATCGGGATACGTGCCCAGGCTTTGACGACATCGGAAGTTTGCTTTTTGTAGCGTTGGCCGACGGTGAAAATATAACTCGCTCCCATGATATAAGCCGAGCGCCAGAGTGTGACCACATTGTGTTCCGTTTTGGGTTTGAAAACCCCGATCGCGAAAAAGCCTTCTTCCGTTTTGGTTTTCATCTTAGCTAACCGGCTTGAGCTCTTTTAAGAAAGCGGTAACATGGTTTTCGATGCGGGAACGGATATCGGTATTATCGGCCTTGATGAAGCTTTTTCCCGAGATTTTTTCATACAATTCAATGTAGCGCTCCGTTACCGTTTCCACAAATGAATCCGGCATGACAGGCATTTGCTGACCTTCCAGGCCCTGGAAACCGTTTTCGATCAGCCACTGGCGCACAAATTCCTTGGACAGCTGCTTCTGCGGCTCATTTTTTGCCTGTCGTTCTGCATAACCATCGGCGTAAAAATAGCGGGAGGAATCCGGGGTATGAATTTCGTCGATCAGATATACTTTCCCATTGTGCAGGCCGAATTCATATTTCGTATCTACGAGGATCAGGCCCTGTTTGGCGGCCATTTCCGTTCCCCGCTGAAAGAGTGCCCGCGTGTATTTTTCAAGCTGCAGGTAAATGGCTTCCGGAACGATACCCTGGGCGATGATTTCCTCGCGGGAAATGTCTTCGTCGTGACCTTCATCCGCCTTGCTGGCCGGCGTGATAATCGGTTCCGGGAATTGATCATTTTCTTTCATGCCTTCCGGCAGGGGAACACCACACAAAACGCGTTTTCCGAGCTTGTATTCGCGGGCGCTGTGGCCGGCGAGGTAGCCCCGGATGACCATTTCCACCCGGATCGGCTCGCATTTCAAACCGACAGCTACAGAGGGATCGGGAGTGCCCAGGAGCCAGTTCGGAACAATATCGCGCGTGGCTTCCAGGAAAAGGGTGGCCACCTGGTTCAATACCTGCCCTTTGTAAGGAATTCCTTTCGGCAAAATATGGTCAAAGGCGGAAATCCGGTCGGAGGCCACCATGACAACGATGTCGTTCTCGATGAAATAAACGTCGCGGACCTTGCCCTTGTAAACCCCGGTCTGGTTCGGGAACCGGAAATCTGTTTGTGTTATGCTGTTCATTTTGGATACTTGGTATTGGAATTAGTTACTGGATGGTTTCCCGTATAACTACGAATTGGTTATATTGTCAAATCGTTTGGAGGCGAATTTAGACCTTTTCTCTGTTCACGCTCGGCCTTGTCTTTTTCCTCGGCAATTTCGAAGGCGTCAATGATGCGTTTCACGAGCGGGTGGCGGATCACATCATGCTGGTTCATGCGGATAATCCCGATGCCTTCCACTTCTTTCAATGCGTCCAGCGCGTAAGTCAGTCCGGAACGCTGCTTTTTCGGCAAATCGACCTGCGACATATCGCCTGTGATGATGAAACTGGCCGTCTGCCCCATGCGGGTGAGGAACATCTTCATCTGCATCACGGTGGCATTCTGGGCTTCATCCAGGATTACGAAAGCCTTATCGAGCGTGCGGCCGCGCATGAAAGCGAGCGG
This sequence comes from uncultured Flavobacteriales bacterium, assembly GCA_966250255.1. Lineage (GTDB taxonomy): Bacteria > Bacteroidota > Bacteroidia > Flavobacteriales_D > Crocinitomicaceae > M2408. The sequence goes on from CBINGV010000154.1 coordinate 3,277, forward strand.
GGCAATTTCGATGATGCCGTATTCCATCATGTCGGCGAGCTTTTCCGGCGGGATCATATCGCGCAGGGCATCGTACAAAGGCATCAGGTAAGGATCCAGTTTTTCCTTCAGGTCGCCGGGAAGGAAGCCGAGATTCTCTCCTGCTTCTACTGCCGGGCGCGTGAGAATGATGCGCTTGACCTCCTTGTTTTTCAGGGCGCGAACGGCCAAAGCTACTGCCGTGTAGGTTTTCCCGGTACCGGCCGGCCCAACGGCAAAGACCATGTCATTTTCGTTTACGGCTTTTACCAGTTTGCGCTGGTTGATGGTTTTGGCCTTGATTTTTACGCCTCCGTTGCCGTGCACAAGCACCTCCGTGCCGTCGTCGCTTTGCGGGCTGTCCGCATCTTCGAGCAGCAATTGCTCAATGATGTTTTCGTTGATGTTATTGAAACGGTGGAAATACTCCACGATCTGCTCGAATTTTTTCTCAAAAAGCTCCAGGGTTTCCTCGTCGCCCATGACTTTCAGCTTGGTGCCCCGGGCTACGATTTTCAGGGTAGGATAGTATAAGGTAAGTTTTTTTAAATAAAGGTTATTAACCCCAAATAATTCAACCGGATTAATGCCTTTAATTTCGATCGTTTTTTCCAATAGAAAATATAATTAAATGTTTGTTTCTTCGAAATTATGAAGAATAAAGCTTAATTTTGAACAAAATTAGTAAATAATTTTTGCAAAAAACGGAGAAAAATGCAAATCATCACCCTGACATCGGATTTAGGCACCACGGATCATTACGTGGCCTCGATCAAGGGGGCGATTTTGTCCCTCATTTCCGATGTCCACCTGGTTGATGTGAGTCACCAGGTAAAGGCTTTCGACATTGCACAGGCTTCGTATTACGTCAAAAATTGCTTCGAGAATTTTCCCGCCGGGACCATTCACCTGATCGGCGTGGATTGCGAGCCGGTGATCAATTTCGGAGCGCAGCAGCATTCAAGTATCCCGGCCGTTCTGTTGTACAAGGGGCATTATTTTGTTTCGAATGATAACGGGGTGTTTAGCCTGATTGTGGGCGAAGAAGCCTACGAAGGGATCTGGCATGTCGACGATGTGCTTTCCAACCCGGGCGCTTTCCAGTTCCCGATCCGGAACCTGCTGGTGCCGGTGGTGTGTAAAATTGCACAAAAGGTTGCGGTCGATTCCTTTGCTTCGAAGGTGGAGCGTTTTAACCGCCGCGTGACAATTAACCCGGTGATTGAAAACAACCTGATCATGGGCAACGTGAGGCACATCGATCATTACGGAAATCTGATTACGAACATCGACCGCAAGCTGTTTGAGCGTTTTGGGAAGGACATTCCCTTTACGATCTATTTCCGCCGCCGCGAGTATTTTATCGACCAGATTTCGAACACCTATTCCGAAGTGCCGCACGGTGAAAAGCTGGCGCTCTTCAATTCGAACGGGCTGCTCGAGATCGCCATCAACCGGGGGGCAACCTCGCTGCATGGCGGTGCCAACGCGCTTTTCGGCCTGGGAATCAATGATACCATCCGCATTGAGTTTTTACCGAAAGGATCGAAGGAAACGATAGAATCACTTTTTTAATTTAATAGCTAATACCTTTAATGTGCTAATATGCTAATTCATTCCAATTATCGCATGAAGTATATAATCCAATTAGCATATTAACTCATTAGCAAATTAATATGATCACACGCATTGTAAAACTCCATTTCCACGAAGATAAAATCGATGAATTCCTGGCTTTTTTTGAAGGCATTAAATGGAAGGTGGCCCGGCAGGAAGACTGTTACGGGATGAAACTTTTGCAGGATAAAAACCAACCTGAAATCGTGTTTACCTACAGTTTGTGGAAGGACGAAAAAGCCTTGAATTCCTACCGCGATTCGGAGCTTTTCGGAAAGCAGGTCTGGCCGACCATCAAGCCCTGGTTCAAGGAAAAGGCCGAAGCCTGGACCGTAAGCGAATATTTTGACGGCTTCGTGACCGAAAGCTTATGATCGATATCGTACGCCTCACGATGGAAAACACAGGTCTGATAACGGACCGTTTCCTGGAGCGTCTTGCAAGCCCGGACGAAGTCCGAAAGCCAAGCATTGCCCACTTGCAAAAAGCGCTGGAAGATGAACGGAATGTATTGTTTGTTGCGCTTGAACATGCCGAAATTATAGCTTATGCGCTCGCTTACCGTTTCCCTTCGATTTACAGCCCTGCTCAATTGGCTTACCTTTACGATATCGAAGTCCTGGAGGAACACCGTCGCAAAGGGATTGGACGGCAATTGATTGAGGCTTTGAAAAAAGAGCTGAAAATGGCCGGTGTGACAGAGTTGTGGCTTGGCACAGCAACGGATAACGTGTCCGGACAAGCTTTGTTTTCAGCTACCGGCGCTGAAAAATCGGGTGAAACATTTCATGATTTTACGTATGCCCTCTAAACTAAAAAGAACCGGATGACGTTTATATCAGAAATGAAAGCCATGATCAGAATTTTGCTGCTGCTGCCCCTGTTGATTTCCTGTGTATGCTGTGGAAAGCAGAAAGTCGAAAAAGGCACGCCCGACTGTGTCAAAAGCAAAATCAAAACGTTTGAACAGGACTCTTCCTGCGACAAGGGCGTTAATGTGAAGGAATACCGTTTCCAGGATGAAACCGTATATGTTTTTGATCCCGGAAGCTGTGGCGCAGACATGACTTCGGAAGTGATTGACGAAAATTGCAAAACCCTGGGTTACCTCGGTGGCTTTGCGGGTAACACGAAAATCAACGGGGAAGAATTTTCAAACGCAGTTTTTGTGTCGCTTACCTGGGAAAAATAAAAAGCACTTATATTTGGATAAGCAAATCCTCAAAAAAAAGATGTCACAGCCTGTTGTTGATGGTGATTTCCAGCTCGAAAAGTATCCCGGTAAAGGCGGTTGGACCTATGTCGTCATTCCTAAATTCGAAACCGTGCAGAAGAAAAGTTTCGGGATGGTGAAAGTGAAGGGGACGGTCGACAATTATGAAATCAAAGCATATAGCCTGATGCCGATGAAGGGCGGCGATCTTTTTTTGCCGGTTAAGGCCGAAATCCGTAAGAAAATCCGAAAACAGGAGGGTGACTGGATTCACGTTACTTTAATGGAAGACAATGATCCGCTGGAAATCCCGCAGGAACTGGAGCTTTGCCTGCTGGACGACCCGGCTGCGCGGCAAACCTTTTATGGTTTCCGCGAAAGTGAGCAGAAATTTTATGTGGACTGGATCCAATCGGCGAAGCGGGACGAAACCAAGGTGAAACGCCTCACGGAAACCTTGATCCGGCTCAGCAAAGGACTGCGTTTTTACGATAAAGAGGAGCTTTAGCCCTTTCAGGGAGTTGTCAGCGAAACCGGTATGATTTTCCCATGCATGAAGCGGTGGGCATTTTCGGCAAAATCGTGAATGAATTCAGCCATTTCCCAGGCGGTGAGCGGCGCTTCATATCCGGGAAAAGCTTCTTCGAGCATTTCCGTTTGTACGGCACCCAGGCAGAGGCAGTTCATTTTGATGCGGCTTTCCTTATATTCTTCGGCAAAAAGCTCCGTAAAACTCGCGAGAGCCGCTTTCGAAGTAGAGTAGGCGGCCAGTCCGGCGAATTTCACGGTTCCCTGGAAACCGCCCATTGAGCTGATGTTGACAATGTGACCGCCTTTCGGGAGCATTTTCGGAACGGCAGCCTGTACGACTTCCATCACCCCGATTACATTTACCTGGTAGCAGGAAAACAAATCTTCGTGCGTAAGTTCCGTAAAAGGTTTGTTGACGAGTTTCCCGGCATTATTCACCAGGATATCGATGCCTGGAAGTGAGTCAAAAAAACGCTCGGCTTTGATGCGGACGTCATCCCCGGCCAAGTCGAAAATCACGGGGGTAATATTGATATAGCCGGCAAATTCGTCGAGGGCTTCGCGGTTACGTGCCAGGGCATACACGCGGTTGTTGGGGTCTTTGGAAAAGCGGAGGGCAAGCTCTCTGCCGATCCCCCGGCTGGCGCCAACTATGACAATTGTTTTACTCATCGTAGCTGATTACAAGTTTTTCACTCGCAGGGCGTGCCTGGCAGGTGAGAATAAAGCCGTCGGCTACTTCCTGGTCGGTGAGGGAATAATTCAGGGTCATACTTGCTTTTCCTTCGAGCACTTTCGCACGACAGGTACAACAAACACCGCCGCGGCAGGAGTATGGAGCATCGTAGCCGGCATCGCTTACTGTGTCGAGGATGCTTTTTCCTTTGGCATCGAGCTCAAAGTAAATGCGCTCATCGTCGAGGATCACGGAAACCTTGCTTTTACCGCTGAAATTACTTTCTACGGGTTCCGTTTCAGGTTTCATGTCCACCGGCGTGGTGTACAATTCAAAATGAATGCGTTCTTTCGGTACACCGAAGAGCGCGAGCACTTCGCGTGCTGCGGAGATCATGGCCTCTGGCCCGCAGAGGAAAAAGGCGTCAGATTTGAGCAGGTTCAGGTCCGTTTTAACGAGTTCGGAGATCTGTTCTTTCGTGAGGCGGCCGTGACCGAAGCCCAAACGGTCTTCCTGCGAAAGAAAATGCTGCACTTCCGTATTGTTCAAAGCTTCAAAATCCGCACGAAAAATGATGCTGTCGTAGTTTTTATTGCCGTAAAACAGTTTCAGGCTGCCCCCGCGCTCTTCGAGTTTCCGGGCGATGGACAAAATCGGGGTGATCCCGCTGCCGGCTGCAAAAGCAACCACCTGGTTTTCTTCACCCGCGAGCTTGAAATTGCCTTCCGGGTGGGAAACCTGCAGCGTTGTGCCTGCTTGCAGCTGCTCGTTCGCCCAATGGGAAACGTTCCCGTTGCTAATGGCTTTGATGGCGATTGAAAGGGTGCTGTTATCCGAAGAATCGGAGCAAATGGAGTAGGAGCGGCGCTCTTCCCTGCCTTTGATCTGTACACAAATATTGACATATTGTCCCGGTACAAAGCGGTATTCACTGCGCAATTCATCGGGAATGGAAAAGGTCACTTTTACGGCTTCCGGCGTTACTTTTTCGACGGATTGAATCGTTCAATCATGATAGCCTTTGTGTTTTTTTCCTGTGGAAACTTCCGCTTGTTTTTCTTCCTTGTTGAACATTTTTTTGAAAAGTCCCATAATATTGTCTGTTTTTGCAAAGATAAGGAGGAATAATGAATTATGAATGATGAATGTTGAGTGATGAATGGAGGAATGTGTTAATATTTTAATGTGATAATATGCTAATTAACATATTCAAAGCATTAGCACATTAAATCACTTCTTAAACCAGCCCCGCTTTTTGAAATAAAGCAATAAAATGATCGTCAG
>CBINGV010000155.1:0-8573 GCA_966250255.1 uncultured Flavobacteriales bacterium
GATGGTGGAACGGGTCATGCAGACGATTACACAACAGGCTGGTCCGGGATAAGCTTTGGTGAAAGGCTTCATTCTTCCCAAAAAAATCCCTATCTTTGCCGGGAAAATTTACAGACAGTGAGTACGGTTTACATTACACGGAGGGAGCGTTTCAATGCAGCACACAAATTATGGCGCGAAGAATGGAGCGATGAGCAGAATGAAGCGGTTTTCGGGCGTTGCAGCAACAAAAACTGGCACGGGCACAATTTTGAGCTGTTCGTAACGGTGAAAGGCGTTCCGGATGAAAAAACAGGCTTTGTGATTGATCTGAAATCCCTGAGTTCCCTGATCAAGCAGGAAATCATCGACCACCTCGACCACCGCAACCTGAACCTGGATGTGCCCTTCCTGGCCGGGATGATGGCTTCGACTGAAAATGTCGCGATCAAGATCTGGGAGCGGCTTGCCCCGAAAATCCTTGAAAAAGGAGGTGTGCTGGCAAAGATCAAACTGGTGGAAACCGAAAATAATTTTGTTGAATACTACGGCGGGAAAGAACCTTTTTAAGCATCTGCTGTTATTATACCTAAACGAACATGAGCCACACATACGACGACGAAATTACCCGTAAAATTGCCGGGGTTTATTCCGGGATCATCAGCGACATCGGCGAAGATCCGGAGCGCGAAGGCCTGCAGAAAACACCCGAGCGCGTAGCCAAAGCTCTGCAATTCCTGACGCACGGCTATGACATCGACCCGAAAAAAATCCTCGAAGGAGCCCTGTTTCACGAAGAATATTCGGAAATGGTCATCGTGAAAGACATTGAAGTTTATTCCCTTTGTGAGCACCACATGCTGCCTTTCTTCGGCAAGGCCCACATCGCTTATATCCCGGACGGGACCATCGTTGGCCTGAGTAAAATCCCACGCGTGGTCGATGCTTTTTCGCGCAGGCTTCAGGTGCAGGAACGGCTCACAATCGAAATCCGCGACTGCATCCAGGAAACCCTCAAACCGAAAGGGGTAGCGGTCGTGATGGAATGTTCCCACATGTGTATGCAAATGCGCGGTGTGCAGAAACAAAATTCCGTCACAACGACAAGCGCTTTTACGGGCATTTTCATGAACAACGAGTCCACGCGCAAGGAGTTTATTAACCTAATCCAGGCAAAACTGCATTAGAATGTAACGTTGAAAATGGAGAATGCAGAATTATTTGTTCATTTTCCCATTCTTCATTTTTAATGCTCAATTTTCCATTCTTTAACATATTTTATCCAACGGAAAAAGGCGGGATTCATTTTTTATAGTAAATTAGCATAAATTTTAAAAATACGACCACAGATGTTAGACAGCATTCTTTCGCCGCGTCAGCAGGACCCTGAAGCAAAGGTAATGACCAGCGAATTTTTCACCAACGTTTACTCGTACATGTTTATCGCCCTCGGAATCTCCGGTTCCATTGCTTACATGGCGGGTACCTCTTCTTTTATTTTTGATTATCTCATCCAGGTAGACGCCCTCAAAGGGACGTTTTCCGTTACCCCTTGGTTCTACATTGTGGCTTTTGCGCCAATCGGCCTGGCTTTGCTGATCCAAATGGGTTACAGGCGTTTGTCCATGCCCGTCCTGCTCATTCTTTTTGGTGTTTACGCCGTTTTGATCGGGTTGAGCTTAAGCTCGATTTTCCTGGTCTACAACATCGGGGACATCATCATGACCTTCTTCATCACAGCCGGAACTTTCGGCGCGATGGCGATCCTGGGCTACACCACCAAAACAGACCTGAGCCGCTTCGGAAGCATTTTGTATATGGCCTTTATCGGGATCTTCATTGCTTCCTTCGTAAACTTCTTCATGGGCAGCGAAATGGTCGACTGGATTATTTCCATCATCGGGGTGTTTGTATTCACCGGACTCACAGCGTATTACATGCAAAAATTCAAATTCATCAGCCAGGATTCCGAGCTGGATGGCGTTGAAAAGAAAAAACTTTCACTTGTAGGCGGATTGATTTTTTACATCCTGTTCATCAACCTGTTTCTTTCGCTCCTGAGAATCCTCGGAAGCCGCGAATAAGCATGAGTAAGCTCTTTATAAAAAGAAATCCCGGGTTAACGATCCGGGATTTTTTTTTAGAGAACCTTCACTGGCAACCCCTGGCTGACTTTGTCAATAGCTCACAAACATTTTACGCCGCTCACGGGTGACGTTGTTACCTTTTGTCCTTTTTATGTATTCCAGTGTTCAAAAAAACAGTAAAATTGACATATCAAATATTGATAACACCAATTGTTTAGACTACACAAAATGACGAGGGCAATCACCACCGCGGTATTTTTATGGATGGGGACTTCGCTGCTTCCGGCCCAGCTTGACAGCACCAAAATCTGTTATGCGGTTCGTACGGAACAAAGCCCGAAAATTGACGGAGTCCTGGAACCCGAAATCTGGGGAAAAGCCAAGGCTTTCAGTGACTTTACCATGAACCGCCCGATCGAAGGCGCCCGGCCGAGTATGAAAACCGAGGTAGCGATCCTGTATGACGACAACGCCATTTATGTTTCCGCTATGCTGTATGATCCGCACCCGGACAGCATTCTGCACGAGCTCGGTATGCGTGACGACGACCTGAACGCCGATTTGTTTCGCTTTGTGATTGATCCCTACAACATCCGCCAGGACGCCTTTGAATTTTCCGTGTTTGCCTCCGGTGTCCAGCAGGATTTCCGCTTTTCGGATTATACCTACAATGCCGTGTGGGAAAGCGATGTGAAAATCAATGAGCTGGGCTGGGCCGTCGAGATGAAAATCCCCTACTCTGCCCTCCGCTTCCCGGAAGCCCCGGTACAGCAATGGGCGATCCAGGCCACGCGCAATATCCGCCGCACCCGCGAGTTTGATCAATGGGCGCTGACGCCTTCCGGTGTGGCAAACGGTTTGTTTTACTGGGGAACATTGCTCGGCATTGAGAACATCAAAACCCCGGTACGCCTTTCACTTCTCCCCTACGTTTCGGCTTATGCCTCGCGCATTCCCGACCCGGGAAACACCTCCAAAACACTCACGGAAACCTCCTGGAAATTAGGCGCGGATATCCGTTACGGGATCAACGATTATTACACGCTGGATATGACGCTCCTCCCTGATTTCGGGCAGGTGCAGTCGGATAACAAAGTGAAAAACATCACGTTCCAGGAGGTGATGTATGACGAATACCGGCAATTTTTCAAGGAAGGAACGGACCTTTTCTCAAAGAACAACCTGTTTTATTCGCGGCGGATCGGGAAAACGCCCACCTTGTACTACGATGTGCCCTACATGCTTGGTGAAAAAGAAACGGTTTTGTCCAATCCTTCGGCGACGCGCCTGATCAATGCCGCCAAGCTTTCGGGCCGGAATGCCCGCGGGCTGGGAATTGGCGTGTTTAATGCACTAACCGATGAAATGTTTGCCCAAATCGGTGATTCGCTCGGGACTGAGCGCAAAATCCTCACGGAACCGCTCACGAATTACAACATCCTGGTGTTCGACAAGCAATTGAAAAACAATTCCAGCCTTTGGTTTATTAACACCAACACGGTGCGCGCCCGGGATTGGGGCAGTTCCAATGTGAGCGGTACAGGCTTCAATATTGCCCTGTTCAAAAATCGCTTTGCAACGGACGGGAGCTTTAACCTGAGCCAGAATTTCCTGAAAGACGCAAGTACCAACGTGCTGGTCAACACTGCCGGGTATAGCTATTTCCTGGGTTTCCGGAAAACAACCGGCAATATCCAGTACGGCGTGAGCCGTTCGGTGGCAAACGACACCTATCACCAAACTGATCTCGGGCCTTTTACGATTGTCAACTACGAAAAAATGCGGGCTTACCTCGTACACCAGTTTTTTCAACCGCGAAAAATTTTCCGGAGCACCTACAACGAGCTTTCTGTAGATTACAACCGGCATTATGAGACCAAAATGAATACCGGGATTTCCATAAACGGCTCGCTGAATCCGGTGTTTATGAATTTCAACGCGCTGTCGATCGGTGCGGGGGGCACGCCGGTATCGGCTTATGATTTCAACGAGCCCCGGATTATGGGCCGTTACAATAAAACCCTGCGTTACTGGTACCTCTTTGCCGGTTTTGGGAGCGATTCGCGCAAAAAACTGATGCTCAACGCCAATGTGACGGTTAGCAATTTCATCGACCGTTTCCTGTCGGAAGGCTACAACTCGTCCATGAGCCTGCGCTATCGCTTCAGTGATCGCTTTACCATGCGTTATTCGGCGGTTTATAATTTTGATCCCTACAATTTCGGCTGCGCGGATTGGTACAGCCAGCCCGACGAGATTATTTTCGGCCTGCGCAAAATGCATACCTATGAAAACTCGCTTTTCGCCCGGTTTATCTTCACCAATAACATGTCGCTGACACTTACCGGCCGGCATTATTGGTCTAAAGCGGCCTATCGCCAGTATTTTAAACTCGAGGATAACGGCGATATTACGCGAAACGAAAATTATACCGGTAACAATGATTTCAATTACAATTATTTCAGTGTAGACGTGATTTATTCCTGGCAGTTTGCCCCGGGCAGTTTTCTTTCGGTGGCCTACAAAAACATCATTGAAACGCAGGGCCAGGAAATTATTTATTCTTACGGCAAAAATTTCAACCAAACGATCGCTTCGCCGCAAACGAATACACTCTCCCTGAAACTGATCTATTATTTCGATTATTTGTATTTGAAAAAAGGGGTTAAGCGCAAATAAGATTTTTTACCCGGATCCTGCAAATTAAATTCCGCAAATTTTGTTGAAGTACTCCGTTAGCGTAACCTGCGTGAAGAAAGTTAATGACAAACCAGGATTTCCTCGGTGAAATACTCCCCGTTCTCCAGCAGCACCCGGATAAAATAATAGGCATTTGCGACCGGCTTAAAATCAAAGATAATATCTTGCTCATCGATCTGCTTGTCGGCATCAACCAGGCGCCCCAGGCAATCGTATACATCCGCCTTCATTATTTTTTGATCAAAATTGAACTCCAGTTCCTGCTGGACAAAAGTAGAGTACGGATTCAGCGGAATGTTGTAAATTTCCCGCCCGATCGAAAGCGGGCCGATGATGATATAACCGGGATTACAACTTTGTCCGCTGCCATGTTTGATTGTGAATTCGGTGACCTTGTAATATTTTACTTTAACATGACCGGGAATATCTCCCTGGTCAAGCGGAACGACCGTATTCCCGTTTACATGGACATCGTGGTCATTCTGGATGGAAGGATTGTCTGAAAAAAGCAGCCTGTCATTGTAGCATTCCCATTCGAAATCCGAATTGATATTGTCTATCTCAAAACTGACGCTGACCGGTTCGGAAAAAGTAAAGGTGTAAAGATGCGTGAGCTGATTTGCCTCCATGTTATTAATCCCTGTGGAAACACTGTAATAAGCAGGAAAAAAATCGGTGTTGACCAGCCCCGAAATTGTCAGGTCAATACCGCTTCCGCCGACATTGGTGTAGGTGCCCCCATCGGTACCGGGTTCAAAGCCGCTTTGTTCCCATTTGAAGGTAAACTGGGCCTGGACGGATAGCGACAGGAGAAGGATTGTGATTGTGAACAGTGTTTTTGATGTCATGGCTTCAACTAAAGTAATTCTTTTTTTTGAACGGGCCGCAGGAAATCAAACCAATCTCCGCTTTTAGTGATTAAAATGCATGGTTGATTGATCAAACGTAGCTTATGCCTGGAAATTGTTTCATGGAGTGCATTTGTGTATCACTTCCCCAATCCCTTCCCGATTTGTCAGGACAAGCTCTCAAGGAGGGAAGCCGGTTTCTGCAAAAAAACTCCGTAATCAGCGAATCAATCCGCGGGAGAAAAACAAAAAAACCGCAACTCTCGCTGCGGTTCTCTTTGGAATGTATGATTAAGACTTGTTCGCCTTAGTTTTCGTTGCTTTTTCGATTTTAACGCTCAGTACTTCAGCGCCGTCTTCGATGTCCATCAGGATTTTGTCACCCTCGTTGAGGTTGGCCTTGATGATTTCTTCCGCCAGCGGATCCTCGATGTATTTCTGGATCGCACGCTTGAGCGGGCGGGCACCGAATTTTTCGTCGTAGCCTTTTTCCACGATAAAATCCTTGGCTTTTTCGGTCATTTCGATCTGGTAGCCGAGGTTGTTGATGCGTCCATAGAGCTTGTTGAGCTCCAGGTCGATGATCAGGTGGATGCTTTCGCGGTTCAGGGATTTAAACATGATGATGTCGTCGATCCGGTTCAGGAATTCCGGGGAGAAGGCTTTGCGCAGGGCGTTTTGAATCACGACTTTGCTGTTCTCTTCTTTCTGGTCAGCCTGGGATTTGGTCCCGAAACCAACGCCTGTACCGAAGTCTGCCAGCTGGCGCGCACCGATGTTGGAAGTCATGATCAGGATCGTATTTTTGAAATCTACTTTACGGCCGAGACCGTCTGTCATGTGTCCGTCATCCAATACTTGCAACAACAGGTTGAATACATCCGGGTGCGCTTTTTCGATCTCGTCAAGGAGAATGATCGAGTACGGCTTGCGACGCACTTTTTCCGTCAGCTGTCCGCCTTCTTCGTAGCCTACGTATCCCGGAGGCGCTCCCACGAGGCGGGAGATCGAGAATTTTTCCATGTATTCGGACATGTCGATACGCACAAGTGAATCTTCCGTATCAAAGAGGTATTTGGCAAGTACTTTGGCCAATTGGGTCTTACCTACCCCGGTTGGCCCGAGGAAGAAGAAGGAACCGATCGGTTTGTTCGGGTCTTTCAGTCCGGCGCGGTTCCGCTGGATGGCTTTCACCACTTTTTCAACCGCTTCGGCCTGGCCGATTACCTTGCCCTGCAATTCCGTGCCCATGCTGGCGAGTTTACCGCTTTCTTTCTGGGCGATACGGGTTACCGGAATGCCGCACATCATGGAAACAACTTCCGCTACATGGTCTTCGGTTACTTCAATGCGCTTGGCTTTGCTGTCTTCTTCCCATTTCTTTTTCGCCACATCCAGCTGGTCCTGGAGCTTGCGCTCGTCGTCACGCAGTACGGCAGCCTCTTCGTATTTGGCTTGTTTGATTACATTCGCTTTCTGAATGTTGATTTCTTCAATTTTTTGCTCGATATCCAGGATCTCCTGCGGCACATTGATGTTCGTGATGTGTACCCGGGAACCCACTTCATCCAGGGCGTCAATCGCCTTGTCCGGCAGGTGACGATCCGAAATGTAACGGTCGGTCAGTTTGACACAGGCTTCGATCGCTTCCGGCGTAAAGCTTACCATGTGGTGCTCTTCGTAACGCTCCTTGATGTTGTTAAGGATTTGTACGGTTTCTTCCACGGAAGTTGGCTCTACCAACACTTTCTGGAAACGTCTTTCGAGCGCCCCGTCTTTCTCTATATACTGGCGGTATTCGTCGAGCGTTGTCGCCCCGATCGCCTGCATTTCGCCGCGGGCCAAAGCCGGCTTGAACATATTGGAAGCATCGAGGGAACCGCTGGCGCCGCCCGCTCCGATGATTGTATGGATTTCATCAATAAACAGGATGACATCCGGATTCTTTTCGATCTCCTGCATCACAGCCTTCATACGCTCTTCAAACTGTCCGCGGTATTTGGTACCGGCAACAAGCGAAGCCAAATCCAGGGAAATGATGCGCTTGTTGAACAGGATGCGGGAAACCTTGCGCTGCACAATGCGCAGGGCAAGCCCTTCCGCGATGGCGCTCTTTCCAACTCCCGGCTCACCGATCAGGATCGGGTTGTTTTTCTTGCGGCGGGAAAGGATCTGGCTTACACGCTCGATTTCTTTTTCACGGCCCACAATCGGGTCCAGTTTTCCGGCTTCGGCCATCTTGGTCAGGTCACGCCCGAAATTGTCCAATACCGGTGTTTTTGATTTCGGGTCGGCGCTTTTTTTCTGGCTTGCACCGAAGTTTTCCCCTTCGTCGTCCGACGAGCTTGGGAATTCAGCTCTTGGTGTCTGGTTTTCTTCTAACATACTTTCTAGTTCTTCTTTTGCGTTGTCATAAATCACTCCATATTTATTTAAAATCGCACACGCAGTACTGTCTTCGTTTTTCAATATGGATAGTAATAAGTGTTCGGTGCCGATAATGGCACTTTTAAAGAGTTTGGCTTCCAGGTAGGTCATTTTCAGCACGCGCTCGGCCTGGCGCACCAGGGGGATGTTTCCGCCCGGCAGTTCACCTGCGTTTTCAGAGCGTGTGATGGTTTTTTCTATTTCGTTTTTGATCTGGCTCATGTCCAGGTTGAATTCTGTCAAAATCCGCATCCCTTTGCCCGATCCTTCGCGGATGAGGCCGAGGAGCAGGTGCTCAACGCCGATATAATCATTCCCCATTCTAACAGCTTCTTCCTTGCTGAATGCAATTACATCTTTGACTCTTGGAGAAAATTTTGCTTCCATGTTTATCGTACTTTAAGGCTAAATAACCACTTTTTAATTATAAGAACAAATTTAATCGATTAAAATTGTTAATAACTCGGCAAAAACAGCAATTTTCCACAGAATTTTGTTTATAAAAAGCGATTTTGCTCCTGCCCCTAATCTT
>CBINGV010000156.1:0-8494 GCA_966250255.1 uncultured Flavobacteriales bacterium
TAACATTATTAGCATATTATCACATTAGCATATTATCACATTAGCTAATTAGCACATTAGCCCACTCTTTTTCAGCCGATTCCAGGTAAAGTCCTCCTTCGAGCGCAATCATATCGCGGATTTTGAGCTTTTCGGGATAGTGTTTTGCCTGGTGCCTGTAATGAATACGTTTTGAACCGATCACCTGGATTTCTTCAAATTCGTCCGGGGAATTGATTTTATAAAAAGCTTTGGAATTGGCCAGCTTTCGATATACAGGAAAGGAAATATCCATCATTTGCGCAATTCCAGGAAAGCATCGATTTTTTCGTTTTCCACAAGCACAGGCAAATCATAAAAAACGATCAGCCATTTGCCTTTGACTTTTTTGAGCACGCCGGAACCGCTGCAATCTTTCATCCAGGTGTCGAGCACTTCGTCGAACCAGGCAGTTTTCCCATCATCGGAAAAGGAAATATGGCGCGAAACCGATTTGAAGTCCCAGGCCTTGCCGCGGTCAAAATAAGGCTTCGAAAACTCCATAAATTGTTTCTTGTCCCAGCGTTCGCCCGGAGCAGTACCAATGAATACGGATTCCTCAGCCATCAGGCCGAAGTATTTTTCAAAATCTCCTGCAGCAGCAGCGCGGTGCCAATCGTTGAGCACGGTTTCCACCTGCTCTTTGTCTTTGGGAGCGGAAGCAAAAGATAGGGCCAATAGGGCAGTGATCAAAAGTATTTTCATTTTTCGCTTATTTTTCTTAAAGTAGCCACTAATTACACAAATATACACGAATTATTTTACGAAAGGTTGTACATAAACTCAGGCGGTTGAGTTGTACCAATAAAAAAAGCCCCCCGTTAGTCGGAGGGCCTTTTTTATTTGTAAGAATGTTTATTCTTAGAAATGCAATGTAATTCTCAACTGACCAGCAGCACCGAATACGGTGTTGTTGATGTCTGTGTCAAGACCAAAGGAAGACATTTTTGGTGCATCCATTGTTTGCTTACCAACTACGTCAGCAGCACCGTTGTTACCGATAGATTCGATCTCAGTAGATCCGCTCATAGTCATGAAACCAAGACCCCAACCGAATTCACCACCTACAGACAGTTTAGGCAATACGAAGTACTCAGCACCAACAAAACCTCTCAGTCCGAGACCGAACATAGACATTTTGGATGAAGTAACACGTGCAGCATTACCGTAAGAATCTGTTGTCAGGTTAGATCCGAAATCATCAGCAGGATCAACACCTACGAATGCAGGCTCCGGTACGTTAGCAACGAGGTTGTTACCGTACTCGTAAGTTTCTTTGGAAGAACCGAGCATGATACCCAACTCACCACCATAGAAACCTTGAAGACGGGTGTTCCCTCTTCTCCACTCGAGACCACCGGCCAAACCGATGTTAGTTTCACCGTCTTTCATGCTGTTTTCCTTCATAGGAGGCATAGACGGGTAAACCAGACCTGAGTTATCAGCAGCACGGTCAGCAACCATTACTGTAGTTGTAGTAGAACCAAATCCAAGTCTTAAAGCACCTCTGTAAGCCATTTTTTCTTCTACAAAGTACTTACCTACGATTGTTTGGTTCGTTGTAATGTAATTCCAGTTTGGAGCTACGTTTAACCCGTTACCTCCGATGAAATTCCCGAAATAGTTTAAAAAAGGCATAGCATCGATACCAAGAGCCCAGTCGCCTTGCTCCGGCATGTAATTCTCACCTTTTTTAGACGTTAAGTCTTGTGCGAAAAGTGAACTTGTTAAAGTTAATGCACCAACTAAAATAGATAATTTTTTCATTTTTTTTATTTTTTGGTTTGTGCTAATGTACGTACTAAATTTTTAAATGTTGCACTTATCGAAGATTTAATTGCAAAAAAATATGAACTTTTTTGTGTTCAAAAGTATAAGCCACTATAAAATAAGCGATTATTTTTATTTGCGGAACTTCGAGAGGTTGAGATTCAGCGTCAACTGGTTGTTGAAGCCTGCGGCAGAATAGGCCATGAGCCCGTAATCGAGGCTGAAACGCTTGAATTTCATGCCAATACCAAAGGAGAAGCCCGAAATACCGGGGCGGGATGCCACTTTCATCTCCTGTCTCAGGTGATAATCAAAGCCGGTACGCAGGTGAAAATTTTTCGAAAAGATCAGCTCCACCTGGTAAGTCAGGTGACGAAAGATCTTCTCTCCTATTCCCGGGAGCTGTACCGGGATGGTATCACCGGTCAAGGCGTCAATCGTCGGCTTCTGGCCAGGTTCCACATAGGTCAGGTCAAATTTATTGAGGTGATGGAGCAATAGGGTAAAACGAAAGGGCGCATGCTTCACTTTATGGGCGATGGCAAACTGGAACTCGGCCGGGAGCGGCGAACGCTGTCCTTTCAGGTAGGGCTTGAGCTGGTAACCGGCATTTTTAACCAGGGCTGTCATGGTGAGGTTTTTCTCTTTGAGCTCATACACCCCGGCCAGGTCGGCAGATACCCCGAAAGCGCTGTAACTTTCAAGCTGGGAATAAATGAAATTGACATTCGCCCCCACGCTGATCAGCGGGTTAAGCTGCTTGGCAATACCAGAACCGATCACGAAATCACCGGCATAAAATTTCCCTTCCTGCACGCCGGCTTCGTTGCGGCGGTCCATGTTGCCGTAAGTCACGTAGCGCAGTGAGAATCCGCCGCTCAGCTGTTCGTTGTACTTATGCCCGTAAGCAAGCATCCCGTAATTGGTCCCGCTGGCGAGCAAAGCCTGGTTCACTCCCAGTATGCCATCCATGGAAGCATTGTACAGGGCCGGGTTCTGGATCGTGAGGTTGATGTCCTCGTCACGCGAGGAAATAAAATCATTTCCCAGCCCAGCCGAACGGGCATTAAACGGCAGATCCAGAAAAGCAAAAGCATTTCCGCCGCCGTTCTGCGCAGAAGCCAAAGAAGCAAGCGTAAAACTACATACCAGGAAAAAAGTCGTTTTCAAAAAGTTCATACGTAAACCAGAACGAACAAATGTAAGGATTATTTTAATGTGCTAATATGCTAATGGATTAATGTGTTAATGGTTTAATCTGTTAATCGAATCGAAACCTCAATTAGCACATTAGCATATTAAATCATTAGCACATTAAACCCGAACACCGAGCTCAATGGCTTCGAGCTTCTCGATTTTATCGCCGCTGATCTCAAAACGCAGGATGGTTTTCACCTTATGGAAGCCTTTGAACCCGCAAGCGCCCGGATTCATCCAGAGCATATTGAAATGGCGGTCCATCTGTACCAGTAAAATATGGGAATGTCCGCAAACAAATAATTTCGGGGCTGATTTCACCAATTCATCGTAGGCCGTTTTACTGTATTTTCCGGGTTTTCCGGCAATGTGCGTAATCAGCACGTCCACTTCTTCGATGCGAAAGCGGTTAAACTCCGGCACTTCGCGGCGAATCTCATGGTTGTCAATATTTCCGTAAACTGCCCGCAGGGGCTTGAATTTGCGCAACTCGTCGATCACCTCCATGGAGCCGATATCCCCCGCATGCCAAACCTCATCCACCTCTTTGAAATAATCAAAAATTTTAGGATCAAGATCTCCGTGCGTGTCCGATAAGAGCCCGATTTTTTTCATCCGGCCTAAGAAAGGGTAATGCGGTAGGTATCTACCTCGATGATGTCGCCCGGGATGAGCTTAGCCCGTTTGCGGGTTTCCGTTTCCCCGTTGCGGATCACCATTTCCTCGTCAACGATCAGTTTGGCGTGTCCGCCGGTTTGCGCCAGGCCAATCGCTTTCAGCAACTGGATCAATTCGATGTAATCGCCTTCGATCTTAAAATTAATTTCTTCCATTGTTATCGGTAAAGTGTGTAAATACCTGCTGCGCTGCTTCAAAGGAGGTGATTTTTCCTTCCTGCACGGCTTTTTTAAGTTCGTTTACTTCCGCTTTAAAATTGGTTTGGCTGTAAAAATGCCCGAGGATCAGCTCTTTCAGGCTTTCTTCAAACCAATATTGATCCTGGCTTTTGCGGTGATGTGCCAGGTAGCCCGAAACCGTCATTTGTTCCCGGTAAGCAAAGAGGATCCGGATAACCTCTTTCATCAATTCCCGGTCAAAAACACTGGTGATGCAGGATTTCGGGATCCAGTTGTTGCTGTTCGGCGGAAACAGGTGCATTGCGTTCTGGTATTCGCGGCGCGCGCGTTTCGCGCGGTCGGTATTGTCGCCGTCGGCTTTGGTCACAACCAGTAAATCGGTCATTTCCATAATTCCCCGCTTGATACCCTGCAGCTCGTCGCCAGCGCCCGAAAGCATCAGCAACATGAAAAAGTCGACCATGGAATGGACGGTTGTTTCCGACTGCCCCACCCCGACGGTTTCAATCAAAATGATATCGAAGCCCGCCAGCTCACACAAGTAGGTGCTTTCGCGCGTGCGGCGCGCCACTCCGCCCAGGGAATCGCCTGCTGCCGAAGGCCGGATAAAGGCATCGGGGTTTTGGGACAATTTTTCCATGCGGGTTTTATCCCCCAGGATGCTGCCGTGGGAACGTTCGCTGCTCGGGTCAATGGCGAGTACCGCCACTTTTTTTCCCTGTTCGATTAACAGGGAGCCAAAGGTTTCGATGAAAGTGCTTTTCCCGACACCCGGCACACCGGTAATTCCAACCCGGAGCGATTTTCCGGTAAAAGGCAAACTCAGCCGGATCAGTTCCTGCGCCTTTTCACGGTCGGAAGCGAGCGTACTTTCAAGCAGGGTAATTCCTTTCCCCAGGGCATTCACATCACCGGAACGGATTTGCTCAAAAAGGCTTTGCGCATCCAGTGATTCCCGGATCGCCTTACGTTTATTGAACCAGTCGCGGAGTTTGTCTTCGTTCATTGCAAACAAAATTAAGGTTTTTCCTCATACTTTTTGGCTTGACCCAAAAAGTATGCAAAAAGGTCAAGAACGCTTTTCAGGCATTTTCTATGAAACCCTCACAAAAAGCAAGCCCCGCAAGCGGGAGCCCCCACCTTGCTTTTTATTCGTATGCTCTAAAAGCGTTCGGTTTCCTTGCTAATAAGCTTAAATCTTGTGAAAAGAAAAAAGCCCCCAAAACTGAGGGCAATTTTATTTCAGGCAGAAAATCAATTCTCAATTTTCCATTCTTAATTCTTCAATTACATCAGCATTCCGCCGCACACATGCAGGGTTTGCCCGGTCACGTAAGCTGACATTTCAGAAGCCAGGAAAACCGTAGCATTGGCTACATCTTCCGGGCTGCCTCCACGCTTAAGCGGAATGGAGTTTCTCCACTCCTGTACCACTTTCTCATCGAGGGCGCCGGTCATTTCTGTTTCAATGAAGCCCGGTGCAATCGCGTTGCAGCGGATATTGCGCGAGCCTAACTCCTGGGCAACGGATTTGGTAAAGCCGATCAAACCTGCTTTGGAAGCGGCATAATTGGATTGCCCGGCGTTTCCGCTCACCCCAACAACGGAAGACATGTTGATGATCGAGCCTTTTTTGGCTTTCAGCATTGGCTTGATCACCGCTTTGGTGAGGTTAAAGGCCGATTTCAGGTTCGTAGCGATCACTTCGTCCCATTGCTCTTCGGTCATACGCATCAAAAGCGTATCCCGGGTGATCCCGGCATTGTTTACCAGGACATCCACCGTTCCGAAAGCTTCAACAACCTGGTCAACGAGGGCCTGGGCCGCATCGTAATTGCCGGCATCGGATTTAAAGCCTTTGGCTACGCCGCCCTTGGCCGACAATTCGTTCTCCAAAGCCTTTGCTTTCTCTTCGGAGGAGATATAGGTAAAAGCTACGGTAGCGCCCTGTTTTGCACATTCTTCGGCGATTGCCTTACCAATCCCGCGGGAAGCGCCTGTAATCAATACTACTTTTCCGTCTAATAATTTCATTGTTTTCTGTTTCAAAAATTGTGCTCAAATATAGTAATTATCCGCTTGTAATTTTAAAATAATTGCAGGCGTTTTTTGGCGTTTTTCAGCCCTGTTCAACTGTACTTTTCGTCTCAACACAAGCTATGAACCCCTGATATTCCGTGGCTTACACAAGATTTTTTAACTTTTTGTATAAAATTTTATACATTTTTTTTGCAAAATTGAAAAATTGACCTATATTTGTGTCAGGTTTAGTTGTAAAAGGTAGGTTAGGTTAGGTTAAAGAGAGTGGAACGCTAGTTTCACTCTTTTTTGTTTTATACCCTTATTTTTTCGGAATTTTTCTCGCAGATTGATGCTGATTCATACGCAGATGAACACAAATTTTTTCTTTGCAGCCACTCAATAACTCCTAACTCAATAACTCCTTAACTCCTTAACTAATTAAAGAAATCCCAGGTCAGGCCGATGCGCAGGTAAAAAGGAGTAACCGGGATATTGACCGCCACGAATGAATCCGTTTTGTTCCAGAGGTAATCGAGGTTTTCTGCCTTGATGTAAAAACGGAAGCTTTCAATCTGGAAGGCCGTAAAGAAATCCACCTTATAAAGACTTGGGTTTGTTTTTTGAGCTGAATTGCTCAACACAAAAACATCCAGGGCGTTCACATAGTCCAGCAGCTTACGCGAGCTTTGATAGCCCACATCCACACCGGTCAGGAATTCGAGTTTTTTGGATTTGAACACTTTTTTCTGAAAAGCCAGCCTGCCGCGCACATCGATCACCGGCAGGAAAGCCAGTTCTTTGGAGAATTGATTGACAATTACGAGCGGCTGAAAAAGCAGCGCTTTATAACGGAAATCGCCTTTGAAGCTGAGTTTCATCAGGTGCAATTGTTCCAGGGTATCGTTGCGCCAGAGCGAATCGCTAAAAAAGTAATAATCATTATACAACTGGTAACGAAAATTGGCTTCCAGGCCTAATTTCCCCTTGAGTTTCAGATCAGCGCCCGTTGCCAGGAATTTTTGCGTCTGCAAAGGCGTGGTCGTCCAGGAAAAATGGTTGGAAAAGTAAAAGCGCTGCTGTAAGTCCGGCAACTTTTCGCGGTAATCCAGCAAAGCCGAAAAGCGGAAACGCGGACGCTCAAGCAACAAACGCGACTCACTGTTCTTTTCGCCGATGGCCCCCACCAGGTTGAGGTAGGATTTATTGTAAAACGTAAAGCTTTTGCTGCGGTATTGCAGGGAAGCATTGAGCGACAATTCCGTCGTATCGCGATGCGTTGCGAGGTTCTGGTAATCCCAGTAGGCGTGAGCGGCAGAAAACTGCCCGAACAGGGATTTGGTTTGCAGGTACACCCCGCCGGCATTGGATAGCTTTGCAAACTGGAACTGGTCGCGGGTAACAAAGGTATCGATGTTAATCTGCGGGTAAACGGTATCCAGCTGCCCGCTTTCGTTATAGACCCGGTTGGAAATCGTCCATTGTGTATTGACAAACAAGCCCAGGCCGCGCAGCGAATCGTGGAGAAAGTTCAGGTAATGCTCCGCTTCGGCACGAAAATTTTCGAGTTGCGAATAGGCCCCCGATTTACGCACCTGGAGGAATTCCAGCGGAAATTCCAGCACAGAAGCAGCGCTGTCGAGGCCCCCGCTTTGGTTCAGTTCTGATTTTTGAAAGAAAAAACGGTTGTAATTTTTATAGCGTTTGGACAAATAACGTGTAGCCAGGTAAAAATCACTGTGTTTGAAATTGCCCTGCCGCATCATCTCCCCCATCGAACTCCGGCTGTAAGCCATGTTGATCCCGAACTTTTTCGAAAAAAACTGCTGGTAATTCACTTCAAGCATCTGGATACCTTTCGACCCGAAACTGTACATAAAGCCCAGGTGGGGCATGCCGGAAAAATAAAACGGCCGTTGCTTAAAGGCAGCAAAAGGACTGCTCAAACGCGTCATGAACTGCTCATACGAAGCGTTGTAAGAGCCAAAGGGCGCAAAGGAATAACTTCCCGGCGTGAGGCTCACTGTCCCGGTGTGGTAATCTGCTACCGAATCCAGCTCATTTCCTCCCGTGCGTGAATCCAGGTTCAGCGTATCGCTTCCGTTCAGGAACAACTCTCCCTGGCCGTAAAGCTGCACGGCAAACAAAAGAAACAGGAAAAGGAAACTATTTTTCACGTATTGGCGCAAAGATAGAAATTAAATGCAAGTTGAGGCTTGCTATTTCAGCCAGCTTTAGGGCGAATGTATGAAAACAAAAAAAGCCCCCGGTATCCGGAGGCTTGAACAAGGTTATTTGTTCTTACAATTTATTAATATGAACCGCCAAACCAGACTTCAGGTTGGAAGCCTTGTTTTTGTGGATAACATTTCTTTTTGCCAGTTTGTCCAGCATGGAAACTACAGACGGGAACAGGGCCTCAGCCTCACCTTTTGCGGTCAGTGCACGCAGCTTACGAACAGCGTTACGGGTAGTTTTGTGAACGTATTTGTTACGAAGTCTTTTTGCTTCGTTTGATCTGATTCTCTTTTGAGCTGACTTATGATTCGCCATTTTTCTATTTAATTAATGTTTAAAACTTGCAGCCCATAGGAGAATCGAACTCCTGTTTCCAGGATGAAAACCTGGCGTCC